>JANNEZ010000350.1:0-14287 GCA_031379255.1 Rhodoferax sp.
TTCTGAGGCGAGGGCGGGCTGCATCTCCAGAACCCTGTCGGTGCTCTGCTGCAGGAAGCCCAGCGTTTTATCGACCAGGGCCGCATCATTGGACAACACCGGATAACCCCGGTTCACTTTGGCTTCTGCCGTCAGGCCGGATGCCTCGGCCGTGCCCTTGGCCATGCGGATCACGGCTTCGTGCACCTGCGTGCGGCTGCCTTCGTTGAGCGTGCGGATGGTGCCCGTCATGCTGGCGGATTCCGGGATGATGTTGCTGCGGTTGCCGCCGTTGAACTGCCCCACGGTCACCACGGCGGCACCTTGCGACAGGTCCACCTGGCGGCTCGCCACACTCTGGAGGTTGGTGACGATCTGGGCGGCGGTGACGATCGGGTCTTTGCTTCTCCACGGCATGGCGCCATGCCCGCCGACACCACTGACGGTGATGCTGAAATTGTCGGAACTGGCCATTACCGATCCACGCCGGTATCTGATGGCACCTGCGGGCAGGCCGGTACCGATGTGCTGCCCGAACACCGCCTCCACCTTGGGGTTGTCCATCACGCCGGCCTTGACCATCTCGAACGCGCCACCACCGCCCTCTTCAGCGGGCTGGAACAAGAACACCACCGTGCCCGGCAAATCCGCCCGGATTTTCGACAGCACCTCGGCTGCGCCCAGCAGCATTGCCACATGGGCATCGTGCCCGCAGGCGTGCATCACGCCCGTGTCCTTGCCCTGCCATTCGGCCCGCGCGGTCGAGCGAAACGGCAAGTCATTGCGTTCTTCCACCGGCAGGGCATCCATGTCGGCCCGCAGCGCAATCACCGGGCCGGGCTTGCCGCCTTTGAGCACCGCCTTGATGCCGGTTTTGGCAATGCCGGTCTGAATCTCGAATCCGGGCATCGCTTTTAGTGCCTCGACGATGTAAGCGCTGGTCTTCACTTCCTGAAACGACAGCTCGGCATTCTGGTGGATGTGCCTGCGCCAAGTGATTACCTTGGGCTCGGCGGCATCGATCAGCGCCGCTGCGTCAGCGCGGGTTTGGGCCTGCACGGTCAACGAGGATGCCAGCGCACAGGCGGCAAGGCTGAAGCTGCCGAGGCGGCGAAGGATTTGAGATGTCATGAAGGTCTCCGTTTTTTGGGTGGTGCTTTGCCACAGAATACCGCAAAACCAGTGCATCGCCCAGCTGATGCGCACCCCTGATCCGTTGTACATTGGCATGATTTGCACAAAGAAGCCATGATCCATTTCACTGTTGAAACAGACGACATTCATGCGCACCTGTTCAGCATCACGCTCAAAGTCAAACAGCCTGCCGAGCGGCAGCGGGTGAGCCTGCCGGTGTGGATTCCGGGCAGTTACCTGGTGCGGGAGTTTTCCAAAAACCTGCAGGGCCTGAGCGCTTCGCAACGCGGGCGGGCGGTGGCCATTCAACAACTGGACAAGGCCACCTGGGAGCTTGACTGCACGGCGGGCCAGCCGATTGAGCTGCGCTACCAGGTTTACGCGCTGGACAACTCGGTGCGCACCGCCTGGCTGGACGCGTCACGCGGGTTTTTCAATGGCACCAGCCTGTTTTTGCGGGTGAACGGGCAGACCGGCGCGCCGCACCAAGTGCAGATCAAGGCACCGCGTGGCGTGAAGGGCTGGCACCTGGCTACCGGGCTGCAGGCGCTGAAAGTGCTGAAGGCCAACCCGGCGGGTTTTGGCCTCTACCAAGCGGATGGTTATGACGAGTTGGCCGATTGCCCGGTGGAGATGGGGCCGTTCTGGAGCGGCAGTTTCAAGGCTTGCGGCATCCCGCACCGTTTTGTGGTGGCGGGCACCTTGCCGTCGTTCGATGGCGCGCGTTTGCTGGTCGACGCGCAAAAAATCTGCGAGGCGGAAATCCGCTTCTGGCACCCTGATATTGACAAAAGGGGCGACAAAAAGGCCGCCAAAAACAAAGCACCACACCACAAACCGCCGCACAAAGATTACGTCTTCATGCTCAATGCCGTGGACGACGGTTACGGTGGCCTCGAACACCGCAATTCGACGGCGTTGGTCTGCAACCGCAAAGACTTGCCGCGACAGGGTGGCGCAGGTGGCGACAAAGCCTTCGACAATGGCAAACTCCCGGAGGGCTACACCACGCTGCTGGGCCTGGTCAGCCACGAATATTTCCACACCTGGAACGTCAAACGCCTGCGCCCATCGGAGTTTGCCAGTTACGACTACGGCGCCGAGAACTACACCGAACTGCTATGGTTCTTTGAAGGTTTCACCAGTTATTACGACGACCTGTTGCTTTGCCGTGCGGGCCTGATTGACGCTGCCGGCTACCTCAAGCTGCTGAACAAAACCATCAACCAGGTGATGCAGACGCCAGGGCGGCTGGTGCAAAGTGTGGCGCAATCCAGCTTCGATGCCTGGGTGAAGTATTACCGGCAAGACGAAAACACGCCCAATGCCACGGTGAGTTATTACACGAAGGGGGCGCTGGTGGCCCTGTGCCTGGATTTGACGCTGCGAATGGGCAATCAATCCACACGCCGCGTGGCCAATGAATCCCCACCACGCGTGGAGGGCCACACTACGCTGGACGAGGTGATGCGCGCGTTGTGGGTGCGTTGCCAGGGCGGCCCGATGACCGAGGCCGACCTGGCCGCCGTGTTGCAAACGTTGTCAGGCCGATCCTTCGCCGCCGAATTGCGCCAGTGGGTGCACAGCACGACCGAATTGCCGCTCAAGACCTTGCTGGAACACCACGGCGTGGCTGTGCACGAAGACCGCGCGCAACTGGCGCAGGCACTGGGGCTGCGTGTGGCCGAGACGGGCGCGAACGGCAGTATCCAGGTCAAGACCGTGCTGCGGGGCGGCGCTGCCGAAGCGGCGGGTTTTGCATCGGGCGACGAGTGGTTGGCGTTTGAAGTCGAAAATCCCGGCGGCCGCAGCAAACAGGCCAACGCCTGGCGCATCCACAAACTGGACGACGTTGTGCCCATTGCGGGCAACGCGAGCCAGGTTACCGCCATCGTTTCGCGCGACAAGCGCTTGCTGCGGTTGCCGCTGGATTTGCCGCAGGATGTGGTGACTTGGCGGCTGGCTGTGCGGGATGCGGGCAAGCTCAAGGAGTGGTTGCGGGCTTGAAGCCGCCTGTGCGTGCCAAGGTGCGCTATCGCGGCCTGGCCAAGAACGCCAATCGCGTCTCCGCCATATTGGCGATGCTCAACATCGTCAAATGGGGCCGACCCATCGCAAGACAGGTGCGTCCCGCATGGCCGATTGACGTAGGAAAACTCAGCTTTCGAACTAAATCACCCTCGAAAATCAATGAAAAGTTCATTCAATTTGCAGTTGCAACAAAATCTTCGTCGTGGGTCGCTCTGGCGGCTACTTGATCTGTGATTCTTTAAAACGGTATTGAAGCTCGCCCACCGTTTCACACTTTTGCCAATCCCTTGACGCTTTGACACAGGGCAGAAACGGATACGGTGCACCAGTGCGGACGGCAAGAAGCATTTTTTCGATGTCCTCTGCCGAACGTGCACCGCGAAAATAGTCGAAAACTTTACCGTCAACGATAACCGCCGCATGAGGGGATCCTGTCAGTCCAGAACTAGCTTCGTCCAATGCTTCCTTGTGCACCTTAACGTCGGGCGGTAGAAAAATTCTTGACGGCACAGGGGATCGAATGGCCTTGATAACATAGGAAAACTTAACCAGCTTAAATTCGGGCGACTGTTCCAACTTTGGCAACTCGAATGCTCGCCAAGCCACGCAAGGCGGACAGTCATTGCCGCCCATCCAAATGAAGTGAACTTCCGGTGATTTAGGAGCTGTTTGCGCTGCCACAGGAACTGCAAATGTCATGCAACCAAAAATTGAAGTGACAATGAAGGTGCGTACGAACAATGTCATAGAATTACTCACATGGCATAGTTAAAAGTCAGGAAAATCGACCTCAAATTCTAGATGGCCAACACTTGAATTCGTTTGAAATGCACGGTTAAACCGACCTTGTCGATAGTTTTCAATCTACCGGCATTCGGGGGAGACGTCAACAGGCCGCAAATCGACCGAGTGGCTTGCTGCACTTCTGCCAGCGCGGCCCCAGATACAAACCGCTTGGCACCGCTGAATTCACAGCGCGGAACGTCACCGCACCAGTCTCAGCTCCAGTTCCCGCACCTTGGTCCGCCGTTGGTCTGCTGAAACCGCCGTAGCTTCGCGCAACGGCGCCAGGGCGATGCAGGCGTAGCTCCGGCGAATAGCATCTTCCATATCAAGGCCCTCAAGTGATGGTCAGCAACCAGGCCAAAAAGTCCGCCTGCATAGGGGCACTGATTCCGTGGTCTATCGGGTACCGCCGTGACAGGTGCGCCACGCCCAAGCTACTGAGAAGCTGCTCCGAGCGCTGTGCCCATTCCACCGGGAGCTTGCTATCGTACTCGCCATGGCCTATGAAGGCGCGCAGGTTTTCCAATTGCACCGGGTCGGCAATATGCGGCTTGAGTTCCGGCAGGATGCGCCCCGACAAGACCGCAAAGCCGCCAAAGAGTTTTGGAGCGCTAAGCCCCACGCTGGCGCTCAAAATTCCCCCTTGGCTGAACCCGGCAATCGCTGTTTTCTGGGGCGCAATGCCGTAGGTCTGCTGCAGCCGCTCCACAAACCGGATCAAGGTCTGGCGGCTTTGCTCAGCCTCGGTCTCGACAATCACCGGGCCAGCGCCCGTGAAGTTCACCCGAAACCAACCATATTGCCCAGCCCCCAGCGTGATGGGTGCGCGCGGCATGACGACGAGTGTGTCCGGCTCTATTGCGGCGGCCACATTGGCGAGATTCGTCTCGTTGCCGCCCACACCGTGCAAGAGCAGCACCAGTGCCTTGGGGTTCGCTGGCTGCGGCTGTTTCGCCACAAACATCAAATCAAATGGCGTGTTCATCACTCAAGCTCCCCAAACGTAGGATTCCATGGACAAAGCACCGTTGTCGATGCCCCCTTGCAGCACGGTCACGCCATCTGCCGCGTTGGTGGCACCCATGGCCACCAGCAGCGGAAGAAAGTGATCTTCGCTGGGATGGGCCCGTGCGACGTGGGGTGCCTCTGCACGGTAGTCAATCAATTGCTGGACTCCTTTGGCGCGCACGGCGGTCTGTACCCAGGCGGTGAACTCCTGGGCATAGGCCTCAGGTTGGCCGGCGGATTGCCGGAAGTCGTGCAGGTTGTGCGTCATGCTGCCGGAGGCCAATATGAGCACCCCCTGCTCGCGCAGCGGTGCCAGCGCCTGGCCCAATTTCGCGGCCGTCGTTGTGGTCAGGTTGAAGGGCATGGAGACCTGAAAAACCGGTACCTTGCCCTCTGGCAGCAGGTGCAGCAGCGGCACCCACGCGCCATGGTCCAGGCCGCGGCGGTCATCACCCGTTGCAGAGAAGCCGGCGGCATTCAACATGCGGGCCGCCTCGTTGGCCAGCGCAGGCGCGCCATCCACCGGATACTGCAAGTCATACAGGCTTGACGGAAATCCGCCAAAGTCGTGCACGGTTTCTGGCCGCGTGGTGCGCATGACCTTCACGCCCTGTGTCTGCCAGTGGGGTGAGACCACCAGCACCGCCTTGAATTCAGGCAATTGCGTGCCCAAGGTTCGCAGCAGGGGGCCCAGCAAACTGGGCTCGATGGCAAAGGTGGGGGCCCCATGCGAGATGAACAGAACCGGGGTTTTGGTGGCGGCGGTCATGGCGACTCCCGTGTTGGCTTTTTCAGTTTGAATCAGCGTTTGTTGCGTGCATCCAGGCTCCAGGCGCCCGCACCGTTGGCCGCGAGTGCCAGCAAACCACCCACGATGGCGATGTTCTTGAAGAACATCAGTTGCGTGACAAATGCCTGGTCAGCCGGTACGCCCCAGTAGGCATGAAAGTAGAAACTGGCCACCAGCGTGAACGCCGCCAGAACCACCGCCGCAATGCGGATGCCGAATCCAGCCAATAGCGCCAGGCTACCCAGAATTTCAACCGCCAGCGCCAGAACGGCGCCCACAGTTGGTAGCGGCAAGCCCACTGAAGAGATATATCCCACGGTACCGGCAAAGCCCGAGACTTTGGCAATGCCTGCCGGCAGAAAGAATGCGACGAACAGCAGGCGCGATGCGAGGGCAAAGCTGTTTTGAAGGGTGTTGGACATGGTGGTTTCCTTAAAGTGCGATGAAGGGTGTGGTGCGGCTACCCTGCAAGCCCGGGGGGTTTGCAGAGAGAGCGTCTTTGCGCCTAAGTGCGCTTACACGCGCTTGATCCAGGTCGGCGCAATCGATGTGCCCAGACCCGCGCCGTAGCCCAGGTAAATGTTGAAACCTGCTACCGGCTCCAGGTAGCGCGCATTCTTCAGGCCACCGGCATCCACTGTCGCAAATCCCATACTCTCGGCCAGCATTTTGGCGGTCTGCTTGGCGCGCTCGCTGTCGCTGGCGACAAACACCGAAACGGTTTGACCATTACCGAAATCTGCGCCATCGGCCAGCACGGTGGCAAACACCGTATTGAACGCCTTGACCACTTCAGCCCCCGGAATGGCCTTGGCGATTTCTTCCGCAGCCGAGGTGCTGTGACCCAGCGTCAGGCCCATGTAGTCGGGCGTCAATGGGTTGGTGATGTCGATGACCACCTTGCCGGTCAAGTCACCCACGCCTTTGAGTGCGTTGACCGCGTCGGCATAACCGGTGGCCAGAATGAAAACATCCGCTGTGGCGGCTGCGCCGGACGAGGCCACGGCCGTGGCACCGGCATTCGCTGTTGCCACGGCCTGTGCTTTTTCAATAGTGCGTGCGGTCACGCTGACCTGGTGGCCTGCTTGCGTGAGTTGTTTGACGAAGGCTGCGCCCATGTTGCCGGCGCCGATTACTGTGACTTTCATGATGACTCCTGTGGGTTGATTGAAATAGCCTGTTGCAGGCGCTGCACTGGTTGGACCGAATCGGTCTTGCAGTGCATGGGATGGACTTTATTGGAAGCATCTGCGAAGATAAATATGGCAAAATGTGATTAATTGTCTCGATTTGAGGATCAATGGACCGATTTCTTGAAATGCAAACCTTTACTGCCGTGGTTGAGGCGGGCAGTTTTGTCAAAGCCGCCGACGCCTTGGCCATGTCCAAGGCGGCGGTGTCACGCTATGTCGTTGACATGGAAACCCGACTGGGTGTGCGCCTGCTGCACCGCACGACTCGACGGCTCTCACTGACGGATGAGGGGCAGATTTTTTATGCCCGCAGCAAAGAGCTGCTGGCCGATTTGGCAGAGGCCGAGGCCGAAATCACGTCCCGCAACGAGGCCGCGAGTGGGCTGCTCCGTATCAATGCGCCCTTCACCTTTGGCGTTTTACATCTGGCGCCGTTATGGGGTGATTTCATGACGCAACACCCTCAAGTCAAACTGGAGGTGACGCTGGCGGATCGCGTGGTCGATCTGGTGGAGGAAGGTTATGACGTGGCCATCCGCATCGCCAGCCTGGAAAACTCGACGCTGGTGAGCAAGCGGCTGGCGAGCACGCGCATGGTTCTGTGCGCATCACCCCAGTATCTCAAGCTCCACGGCACACCAATACACCCCCGAGAGTTGGCTGAGCACTCCGTGATTTCCTACAGCTACTGGTCAACCAAGGACGAATGGCGCTTCACAGGCCCCCAGGGCGCACAGAGCGTCAAAACCAAGCCCTGCATTCACACCAATAACGGGGACACCTGCCGGCTGGCGGCACTCGCCAACCAGGGCATCGTCTTGCAGCCCAGCTTTCTGGTGGGTGGCGATTTGGCCACCGGGACACTGGTGGAGTTGATGCCCGAGTTTCGGTCGCTTGAGCTGGGCATTTACGCCGTCTACCCAACCCGCAAACATGTCTCGCCCAAGGTTCGCGCGCTGTTGGAATTTTTGACCCATCACTTCTCGCAACCGGGAGGGACGTGGTAGCCGAGCGTTTGATTCTTCAACACCCTTGAGGGCAGCCACGAACCCGCCTATCGGATGCTGCAGGACTCAATTCCCATCCCGGGATGTCAGCGCACCAGACCGAGGTGTTGAGTGTTTGCGCGCAGCAGCCCGCAGACGTGTGCGGTGGCCTGGTCGAAGGCCACCAGCGTCAGGGGCACACCTTCCATCACGGTCATGATGTCGGCATCTGGCATGCCGCGTTCATTCAGCTTGCTGACGACTTCAGCGTAGTTGATGCCGCTTGGCGGCGCTCCTGGATCAGTTCGCCCACCACGCTTTCATCCGGCTTTTTGTACTTGGCCGCAATTTGCTGGGCGCGGCGCAGTGCCACGGCCCGGTCAAACAGGCGGATTTCGCCGTCTTGCAGCCGCAAGCTGAGCGTGCTGCCGTCGGAGAGGCCCAGTTGAGCGCGGACATCGACGGGGACGAGCACGCGGCCTTCACGGGAGAGTTTGACGGTATGGGTTTGCATGGGTTTGGTTTGCTTGAATGCGTGATTTCCCCCAATTATTTTCGCAAATCAATCACCCGTCGCGCCTTGCCGACGCTGCGTTCCACACCGCCGCTGGCCTTGAGTTCTATCGTGGCGCTGCTGCCAATATAGACCTTGATGTCGTGCTGCAACTGCTTCGCGGCAGCTTGCGCCGCAGCGCTTTGCGGATCCACATCGGGCTGCGTTTCCACCAGCACTTGCAACTCGTCCATCACGCCGGAGCGGCGCAATACACATTGGTAGTGCGGCGCCAATTCAGGGCGTTTGAGGATTAGCTCTTCAACCTGCGTTGGGAACACGTTCACGCCGCGCACGATCATCATGTCGTCGCTGCGGCCGGTGATTTTTTCCATGCGGCGCATGGTGCGCGCCGTGCCGGGCAGCAGGCGTGTGAGGTCGCGTGTGCGGTAACGAATGATGGGCAGGGCCTCTTTGGTCAGGCTGGTGAAGACCAGTTCACCCATGTCACCACCCTTTAGCTCGTCATAGGCTACCGGTTCGCCGGTGTCGGGGTTGATGATCTCGGGGTAGAAATGGTCTTCCCAAATGGTCGGGCCATCTTTGGTCTCGGCGCATTCACTGGCCACACCGGGGCCCATCACTTCGGAGAGGCCGTAAATGTCCACCGCTTCAATGCCCATGCGGGCTTCGATGTTGCGGCGCATGTCATTCGTCCACGGTTCGGCGCCAAAGATGCCGATGCGCAAGGGCGACTCGGCGGCGTTCATCCCCTGGCGCTCAAACTCTTCGGCAATCGCCAGCATGTAGCTGGGCGTGACCATGATGATGTCGGGTTTGAAATCGCAGATCAGTTGCACTTGGCGTTCGGTCTGGCCACCGCCAAAAGGCACCACGGTCAGGCCCAGGCGCTCTGCGCCGTAATGCGCGCCCAGGCCGCCGGTGAAGAGGCCATAGCCGTAAGACACATGCACCATGTCGCCCGGCCGAGCGCCTGCCGCTCGGATGCTGCGCGCGACCACGTTGGCCCAGGTGTCGATGTCGTTTTTGGTGTAACCCACCACTGTGGGTTTGCCAGTGGTGCCGCTGCTGGCGTGGATGCGTGAGCACTCGGAGCGCGGCACGGCGAACATGCCATACGGGTAACTGTCGCGCAGGTCTTTCTTGCTGGTGAACGGGAACTTCGCCAAGTCGGCGAGCTGTTTGCAGTCGTCGGGGTGCACGCCCGCTGCGTCAAATTTGGCGCGGTAGACCGGTGAGTTGGCATAGGCGTGCTGCAATGTGGACTTGAGGCGTTTGAGCTGCAGCGAACGCAACTCGTCCACGCTGGCTTTTTCAATGGGTTCGAGCGGGAATGACTTCATTTTTTGACTCCGTTTGCCCTGTTATTCAGGCACTACCGTTCCTGGTATTTGGGCGCTTTTGCCACGAAAAAGGGCGATCACCTCACCCTTCTGGTTGGTCACTTTCGCGTCGTAAATGCCGTGGCGGCCCTGCTGGTATTGCTCTGCCGCCTCACAGGTCAATACATCGCCCGGCAGGCCCGGTTTGAGAAATTCGATCGAGCAGCCCGCCGCCAGCGTGACGCGGTTGCGGCTGTTGCAGGCGTAGGCAAAGGCGGTGTCGGCCAGGGTGAAGATGAAGCCGCCATGGCAGACCCGGTGGCCGTTCAGGTGCAACTCGCGCACGGTCATGTGCAGGCTGGCGCGGCCTTCGCCGACCGTGCCCATCTCGATGCCCAAAGTGACACGGGCGGATATATCCACCTCAAACATCTTCTGTGCCACCTGGCGGGCCAGGGCGTCGGCGGGGGTTGGGGCTGTCACCCTTTCGCTCCGGTCAAGTTCATTGTCAAGTTCAAGGTTCATGCCCCCTTGAAAACTGCCGGCCGTTTTTCGAGAAAGGCCTGCACACCTTCAAAATAATCATGTGTTTTGCCCAAAGCCGACTGGGTGTCGCGCTCCAGGTCAAGCTGCTGGCTGAAGCTGTTTTGCCCGCTGGCGCGCAAGGTGTGGCGGGTGGCGACCAGAGCCTTGGTGGGCATGCTGGCCATGCGCCCGGCGAAAGCTGTGGCGGCGCCGAGCACGTCGTCGGCGACTTCCCAAACCATGCCCCAGTCCTTGGCCTGCTGCGCGTTGAGTTTGTCGCCGGTGAAGGCCAGCGCCGTGGCGCGCGCCAGGCCCAGGCGTTCGGTCAGCAGCCAGGTGCCGCCCGCGTCGGGGATCAAGCCAATCTTGCTGAAGGCCTGGATGAAGCTGGCGTTCGGCGCGGCAAACACCACGTCGCAACCCAGCGCGAACGACACCCCGGCGCCGGCCGCCACGCCATTGACGGCGCACACCGTGGGCATGCGCAGGTTTTGCAGGCGGCGGGCCGTGACGTTGAAATTTTTCTCGATGGTCGGCCCCGGGTCTGCCCGCTCAATGCGGTTCGGGCCAGGGCTGAAATCAAAGGCCGCCAGATCCGCCCCGGCGCAAAAGCCCCGCCCGGCGCCGGTGAGCACCAGCGCGCGGATGGCCGGGTTGGCCTCGATCTTGTCCAGCGCGGACCACAGCGCCTGGTGCATTTCGGGCGTGAAACTGTTCAGCGCCGCCGGACGGTTCAAGGTGACGGTGGCGACGCCGTTGGTTTCGCTGTGAAGAACGGTGGGCTGGAGGCTGGGTTCGGTCATTGGGCTGTCCTTGAAATGAGGTGACAATTTAACATCAACCCCCCCCCACCCAACGGAGAACCCATGAGCGCCCCTGACAACTTCGAATTCATCACCGTGCGTGTGGAAGCCGGCAAGGTCGGCGTCATCACGCTGAACCGCCCGAAACAACTCAACGCCCTGAATTCCGGCTTGATGGTCGAGCTGGGCTGGGCGCTCAAGACTTTCGATGCCGACGCAGCCATTGGGTGCATGGTCCTCACCGGCAATGAAAAAGCCTTTGCCGCCGGGGCCGACATCGGCGCCATGGCGATGTGGGGCTTTGCTGACGTGTATGGCGCGGACTACATCACCAAAGATTGGGAACACATCCGCAGCATCAGGAAGCCGGTGATCGCGGCGGTGAGCGGTTTTGCCCTGGGCGGCGGCTGTGAGCTGGCGATGATGTGTGACTTCATCATTGCAGCGGATAACGCGAGGTTTGGCCAACCCGAAATCAAACTCGGCATCATCCCTGGCGCAGGTGGCACGCAACGCCTGCCGCGCGCCGTGGGCAAGGCCAAGGCGATGGATTTGGCGCTTACGGGCCGCATGATGGACGCCGCCGAGGCCGAGCGTGCCGGTTTGGTGAGTCGTGTGGTGCCGCTGGACAAACTGATGGACGAAGCTCTGGGCGCTGCGCTGGTGATTTGCGACTATTCCCAACTGGCCACCATGGCCGCCAAGGAGTCGATCAACCGGGCGTTTGAAGGCGGTTTGTCCGACGGCGTGATGTTCGAGCGCCGCTTGTTCCATGCGCTGTTTGCCACAGAAGACCAGAAGGAAGGCATGGACGCCTTTGTAAACAAACGCAAGGCGGTGTTCAGGAACCAGTAAGCCATTGATAGCTGGCGCGCTTGTTATAATCTTGCGCTTCGGTGATATAGCTCAGTTGGTTAGAGCGCAGCATTCATAATGCTGATGTCGGTGGTTCAAGTCCACCTATCACCACCAGATTTGTCGACCACCCGGTTGGTCGCCCCCTGATGCGGTCGCCCGGCCCGTCCCAGACGCGCCGGGCTTTTTTGCGCCTTCAGGCAACCGCGCCGGTCTTGATGTCCCAACTGAATTTCACCGGTGTGCCAAGGGTTCCCCGGGGATCCTGGGGTTGGTAGGCAACGGCTATCTTGGCGTACGACACGGCGACACTTTCCATTATGGTGTCGCCGCCCGCGCTGGCGGTCACCGAGGTGATGAAGACGTCGGTCAGGGTGATTTTGAGGAAGTCTTTCTGGCCCTCGCCCGCCTTGCGGACACTGAGCGCAACCGACTTGACGCGTTTGCCCGTAGCGCAGAGTTTGGCGAGAATCGGCGAGGCCTTGTCGTACAGGTGCATGAAATGGAAGTCGCCCGGCGTGGCCTTGCCGACAGCGGAGCCACCGCCTGCGCCGGTTGGACCGGATGGGCTGGCGTTGCCGACCCCCCAGCTCCAGCTCTGGGATTCGATCTCCCCCTTGTGGTCCCGGTCGGTCGACTCGCCTTCGATCCCGTCGAACTTGATATGCGTCGTGGTGGCCATGTTTGCCTCGCAGTGTCAGTTGAGCCGCAGACGGTACGCCAATGCGGCAAGGCCGTCAACAGCGCAAAGCGCAGCCGCAGCCCGGGAATATCGCCCGTATCAGGGAGGTTGGGGCGTGCGCTTCTCGATCAGCTCGATGGCAGCGGTGCTCAGCGCCTGCAAATGCTGGATTTGCTCCTGGCTGATTTTCCTGGGGCTCAAATCGTAGGCGCATAAAGTGCCCAATGTGAGGCCGTGCGATACCAGCCGGGCAGCGGCATAAAAGCGCACGTGCGGCTTGCCAATCACCAGAGGGTGTGAGGAAAACCGTTGATCCAGCAAGGTGTCTTCAACGACGATCAAGTCTGTTGAGGTATTGATAAACACTTCGCAGAAAGACGTGCTGGCCGGGGATTCCCTGTGTTCCAAACCGACGCAGGACTTGAACCAGTCGCGGTCATCGTCGAGCAGATTGACGATGGCGATGGGAACTTCAAGACCCGAGGCCAGCAGGCGCGTGAGATCGTCAAAGGCCTGTTCGGCGGAAGAATCGAGGATCAGAAGACGGCGCAGTTCGGCCAGCCGGGCAGGGTTTTTGCGCATGTATTCATTGTAGAGTCGGTCAAAAAATCCAGCCGGGCCCTCCGGTCATCCCTCCAACCCGGAAGGAGGAAACAAGAAGCAACTCAATTCGCCATACTGGCAAACTGGTATCGATGCAAGTCGCGGCCGCTGGAACAACCTCTCAGAGCCGTTTAAACGTCACAACATGGTCCACCAGGGCGCGGATGCCGATCCACTCGCCGAGTTTGTGGTCGTGGTGGCTGGGCACGTGGGCCATGAGTTGCTGGCCGTCCTTCAGGCGCAGGGTGTACAGGAATTCCGAGCTGCGAAAGGCCTTGCGCAGGATTTCGGCTTTCACCGGGGCATCGTCGTCGTGCACGATGTCGTCGGCGCGCAGGAGCACGTCGCACTCGCCATTCGGGAACGCGCCGGGCAGGGGGCATTCCAGCACGTCAACCAGATCGCCGAGCGGCGTCTGCACCACCACTTCGCTGGCCCGTTCGACGATGCGCGCCGGGGCAAACACGCCGTGGCCGATGAAGTCCGCGACAAACCGGGTGGCTGGCCGGTGGTACAGCGAATAGGCGTCGTCCCACTGGTGCAGCAGGCCTTCGTGCATCACGCCAATGGTGTCGCCGATGGCGAAGGCTTCGAGCTGGTCGTGGGTGACGAAGAGAGCGGTGGCGCCGGCGGCCTTGAGGATGTTGCGCAGCTCGTGCGCCAGGCGCTCCCGCAGGTCGACGTCCAGGTTGGAGAAAGGCTCGTCGAGCAGCAGCAGGCGCGGTTTGGGCGCCATGGCGCGCGCCAGCGCCACACGCTGCTGCTGGCCACCGCTGAGTTCATGCGGGAATCGGCGCTCGGCCCCCTGCAAGCCGACCAGGTCCAGCACTTCGCGCACGCGGGCGCGCCGCTCGGGCTTGGCCCAATGGTGGATGCCGAAACCGACGTTGTGGCGCACGTCCAGGTGCGGGAAAAGCGCGTAATCCTGAAACACCATGCCGATTCGGCGCTCTTCCGGCGGCAGGTTCCTGCTTGCGCTGCTGACGGTTTCTCCAGAGAGTTTGATGTTGCCGTCAACTGCCGCTTCGAGGCCGGCCACCGCCCGGAGCAATGTGGTTTTACCGCAGCCTGAGGGG
>JANNEZ010000360.1:0-11290 GCA_031379255.1 Rhodoferax sp.
CGGCGCTGTCGACTCTGTTGAAGGCGTAGCTGCTGCGGAAGTTGAACCGAGACTGGCAGCTCCCGCCGCCGCTGGCCGGGGCGCCCTGGCCGCGCGCGGGCGACGCTGCTGCTCCTCGCGCACCAGGTCAACCAAATCCTGGCGCTCGCTGTCGGTGGCCATGGAGAACTCCTGCCACCAGTCGGCCAGCGACTCCTCGACTTCCCCCACGTCGGCGCGCAGGCGCATGAAATCAAAGGCGGCGCGAAAACGCGGCTGGTCCACCAGGCCAAAGGCGGCGCTGCCGTTGCGTTTGTCAAACCGCGTTTGCATCAGCCAGATTTCGCGCATGTCGCCAGCCAAACGGCCACGGCCCGACACATCGCCAATACGCGCATTGAAGACGTCTTCAATCGCGTCATTGAGCGCCGGAAAGCTGTTTTGGCCCTGATTTTGGCCTTGCCCTGGCAACTGGCGCTGTGCCCAGCCGTCACGCACGTCTGCCCACAACACGCAAGCCAGCAGGAAACTCGGCGCCACCGGTTTGCCTTCGCCGACGCGCCGGTCGGTGTCTTTCAGCGCGGCCTGCACAAACGGCGATGCGGCCCGCTCGACGACAACGTCCAAGAGCGGATAAATGCCCCGGGCCAGGCCGAGCAGTTTGAGTTGCTCAATGGATGCCAGCGCGTGCCCGGTTTGCAGCAGTTTGAGCATTTCGTCAAACAGGCGGCTTTGCGGCACATCGGCCAGCAACTCGTGCGACTTGACCAGCGGCGCGGCGGTTTTGGCGTCGAGTTTGAAACCCAGCGGACTCAACTTGGCGGCAAAGCGCACCGCGCGGATGATGCGCACCGGGTCTTCGCGGTAACGCGTGGCGGCATCGCCAATCATGCGGATCTGGCGCTTTTTCACGTCCGCCATGCCGCCGTGGTAATCGACCACGATCTGCGTCTCGGGGTCGTAATACATCGCGTTGACGGTGAAGTCACGTCGCGTGGCGTCTTCATCCTGCGGGCCCCAGACGTTGTCGCGCAATACGCGGCCGGTCGAATCCACCGCGTGTTTCATGCCGGCCAGTTCACTCTTGCTGGTTTTTTCATTGCCGGCCACGGCTTCGGCCGCGGCGTTGTCAAGGTAGGCGCGGAAGGTCGAGACTTCAATCACTTCATGTTCGCGCCCGCGTCCGTAGACCACGTGCACGATGCGAAAACGCCGCCCGATGATGAAGGCGCGGCGGAACAGGCCCTTGACCTGCTCTGGTGTGGCATTGGTGGCCACGTCGAAGTCTTTGGGCACCAGCCCCACCAGCAAATCGCGCACCGCGCCGCCGACGATGTAGGCCTCAAAACCGCCTTCTTTGAGAGTGCGCACCACGTTGGCGGCGCGTTCATCGACTTTCGCCGGATCGATGCCATGGTCGCCAGCGGATATTTCCTGGCGTTTGCCGAATTTCGGCTTTTTGGCGCGGCTGCCAGTGGCTTTTTCAAACAGGTTTTCGATGAATTTTTTGATCAATTTTTTTCTGCTTCCTCAATGGATGGACGCGCTCAGAAATTCATTTTTAGGGATGAAGTGCAAGGCGCCCGGAGCGCAGCAACCGGAATGCACTTTCGGTGCATGAGGATTGTGAGCACCGCCGAATGCCACGTGTTCGCTACGCTTTGTGCGGCAATTCCCCCGAAAAATGGATTTATGGGCGTGTCCAAAGGTCAAGTATGCGCCAATTGCGCTCTCTCGCGATTTGCCGCAACGCGTCGTCCGGGTTGGTGGCCACCGGGTGCGCCACTTTCTCCATCAAGGCCAGGTCATTGATGGAGTCGGTGTAAAAAGTCGCTTCCACGTCCGCCCAGCCGCGCCCGCGCCGCTGAAGCCACTGTTCCACGCGCGTCACCTTGCCTTCACGGGCGCTGGGCACGCCCTTGATTTCGCCATTGATCCAGCCATTGGCGGCATCGCGTTCAAGCTCTACGGCGATCAGCTCGGCCACTCCCAAAGCTTCGGCAATCGGCCGGGTGACAAACTCGTTGGTGGCGGTGACGATCACCACCTCGTCGCCGGCGCGGCGGTGCTGCGCGATCAGCGCCTGCGCCTCGGGCGTGATCGCCGGGTGGATGACTTCGCCCATGAAACGGTTGTGCGCGGCAACCGACTTGACGGCGCCCTGGCGGCGCAGCGCCTCGGTGGCGAAACGCACGTAGTCGCGGATGTCCAGGGTGCCGGCCCGGTAGTGGGCAAAAAATTCGTCGTTTTTGCGGGCGAAGGCCACCGGGTCGGTCCAGCCGATGGTGGTGGTGAAAACGCCCCAGGCGTAGTCGGAGTCGATCGGGATCAGCGTGTGGTCCAAATCAAACAGGGCGACCTTCATCAGGCGTTGTCCATCATGGATTTGATCATCGGCACGGTGATGGCGCGTTTGGTCTGCAGCGAATACCCGTCCAGCAAGGCCAGCAGTTCCATCAGGCTTCCCAAGTCCCGGCTGAAGCGCGTGAGCATGAAGTCCATCACGTCGTCGCCCAGAAACACGCCGCGCGCGTCGGCAGCCTGGCGCAACACGGCGCGGCGCCCGGTCTCGCTGAGCACCTTCAGGCCAAACACATGGCCCCAGCCGAAGCGGCTTTGCAGATCGTCGCGCAGCTTCAGGTCAGAGGGTGGCGCGTCGCCTGCGGCCAGCACCCCGCGCTGCAGCGTCTGGGCGTTGACAAACCAGTTGAAGGCCGCGTGTTGCTGCACGGCGGTGTACAGGTGCACGTCGTCCATCATCACGGCGGTCCAGGCGTCGCTGAAAGGAGGCGGCTCCAGCATCGAGGCATCCAGCCAGCCCACACTGGCGCCCTGCTCGCGCAAGGCTTCGCGCACGCCTTTGAGCAGATGCGTCTTGCCGCTGCCTTCGCTGCCCCACAGGTAAGTGGGCACGGGCGAGCGCAAGGTGGCTGCCGACGACTTGGCGCCCACCCACAAGGCCAGGTGGCTGGCCACGGCGGCATTGGGCCCCGGGACAAAGTTTGCCAGCGTCGGGCCGGTGGCCAAGCCGATGTCGAGCGTGATCTGTTTCATGCGGCCGCAGCGCCGGGCAGCTTGGTACGCGAAGCGACGAGCGTGGGGGCGCAATTTTCCGCCGGGCCGTCCCAAGCTCTCGAAGAGCTGCGAAGCCAAAAATTAGCCCCCTCGGGGGGCAGCGCAGTACGCGAAGCGACAAGCGTGGGGGCGCAATTTTCCGCCGGGCCGTCCCAAGAAAAATTAGCCCCCTCGGGGGGCAGCGCAGTACGCAAAGCGACAAGCGTGGGGGCCACATTCACCCCGTGTAGAGTTTGCTGGCCAGGTAATTCGATTTGACCCGGCGCAGCGCCACCAGCAGAACGGCGCTGGCTGGCAAAGCCACCAACACGCCGACAAAACCGAAGATCTGGCCAAAGGCGAGCAACGCGAAAATCACCGCCAACGGGTGCAGGCCGATGCGTTCGCCCACCAAGCGCGGCGTGAGCACCAGGCTTTCGAGCACCTGCCCCACACCATACACCGCAACCACCATCACCAGCGCCTTGACCGAAGCGAACTGCAGCGCACCGGCCAAAAGCGCCAGCAGCAGCCCGGTGCCAAAACCAAGGTAGGGCACAAACATCGCCAGGCCCGTGAAAATGCCGATCGGCAGGGCCAGGTCAAGGCCGAAGAACGCCATGCCGACGCTGTAAAACACGGCCATTGCCAGCATCACCAGCAGTTGGCCGCGCAGGTACTGGCCGAGCACAGAATCGGCCTCGCCGGTAAAACTGGCGGCTGCAGCGCGCTGGTGCAGGGGAATGAGATCCTGCACGCGCTCAACCAGCCGGCTCCAGTCCATCAACAGGTAAAACAGCGCCACCGGGATCAACACCAGGTTGCCCACCAGCGCCAGCGCGACGCTGCCGCCGAGTTTGAGCGAGGCCAGAATGGAGGCGAAGGCGTCTTCAAAATTGGCGTTCAGGTACTTCAGCACAAAGGCCTTGATGCTGGCCACATCCAGCGCCACCTTGAAGCCGTATTGCGCCAGCAGCGGCGAAGCCCAGGTGTTGAACTTGTCGGCCAGCTGCGGCAATTGCTCGCGCATGAGCGGGATTTCCTTGGCCATGATCGGCACGATCAGCAGCACCAGGCTGAGCATGGCCAGGATGAACAGGATCTCCACCAGCACCACCGCCAACACGCGCGGCACTTTGCCCCGGAACAAGCCGTCAATGCGGTTGACCAGCGGCGTGAGCGCATAAGCCAGCACGGCGGCGACCGCAAAGGGCGTGAGCACCGGCCCGAGCAGCCACAGCGCCAACACCGCAAAACCGGCAATACCCAGCCAGCTGAAGGTGATTTTTTGGGTGTGGGTGAATTGCATGCGGCGGGCGGGAGGTACGGAAGGAAGTGCGGGTGGGGTGGGGTTCACATCGGGCGGCGGCGTTCAGGCCGCACAGCCAATGCGTAAAATTGTGTCCAAATTCTATTCGGGTTGGGCAAGCCACCGCCGTCAGCCCGTCCCCATCTGCCCCAAATACATGCCTAAAACCAGCCCCACCACTGCCCTTTCGTACAAAGACGCCGGCGTTGACATCGACGCCGGTGACGCTCTGGTCGAGCGCATCAAGCCCCTGGCCAAAAAAACCATGCGCGAGGGCGTTTTGGCCGGCATTGGCGGCTTTGGCGCGTTGTTTGAGGTGCCCAAACGTTACAAAGAGCCGGTTCTGGTGAGCGGCACCGACGGCGTGGGCACCAAGCTCAAACTCGCCTTCGAGTGGAACATGCACGACACCGTGGGCATCGACTTGGTGGCCATGAGCGTGAACGACGTGCTGGTACAAGGCGCTGAGCCGCTCTTCTTCCTCGACTATTTCGCCTGCGGCAAACTCGACGTAGATACCGCTGCAGCCGTGGTGGGCGGCATCGCCAAAGGCTGCGAGATCTCCCATTGCGCGCTGATCGGCGGCGAAACCGCTGAAATGCCCGGCATGTACCCGGCCGGAGAATACGACTTGGCCGGCTTTTGCGTGGGCGCGGTGGAGAAATCAAAGATATTGAGCGGCAAAGACGTGAAGGCCGGCGACGTGGTGCTGGGCCTGGCCTCCAGCGGCGCGCATTCCAACGGCTTCAGCCTGGTGCGCAAATGCATCGAGCGCGCCGGGCTGGACGGCGGCATCCTGCCCGCCACACTCGACGGCAAGCCGTTCAAAGAAGCCATCATGCAGCCGACCCGCCTGTATGTGAAAAACGTGCTGGCGGCGCTGGCGGCCCACCCCATCAAAGCCCTGGCCCACATCACCGGCGGCGGCCTTCTCGAAAACATCCCCCGCGTGTTGCCCGAAGGCCTGGCCGCGCGCCTGAAAAAGGGCAGCTGGCCGCAAACCGAACTCTTCGCCTGGCTGCAAAAAACGGCGGGCGTTGACAACATTGAGATGAACCGCACGTTCAACAACGGCATTGGCATGGTGGTGGTGATTGACGCTTCTGAGGCTGAAAGTTGCGCGCGGACCTTGCGGGCGCTCGGGGAAACGGTTTACGCGATTGGTGTGATCGCGCCCAAAGGCTCGGCTGCCAGCGTGACCGTGGCTTGACCACAGCACTGGCGTCTCACCCGGATTCCGGTCAATTTAAAACCGCAGGAAAGCTTGTTTTCCGGTCGCCCCTCAACGGTTCTGCCCCGTCGAACGCCTCGAAGACAGTGAAGTCCTGAACGGTTGCACCCCTCTGCCACGTCAACACATGCCGGGCCCGTGCCAGTGAAACTCCCCGCTTCGCGGGAAGAGATTGCCATATTGCTATTTTGCTATATATTTAATAGCAACAAATCGAATGAATACGTGACTTGATTGCCGTTTTTATTCCAAAATTTTCAATTAGAGGCCTGGATGACCCCAATCGAACCCAATTTGGGTATTGTTGGCCAACCAACAGTTTTCCAATCAGCCCTTGTTCAGCATGCCAAGTTTTTCGATCACCGCGCGTTCGGAAGCGAAACTCTCGCGGGCGAATTTGGTGTATTCGTCGGTGTTCATGTAGATCACGGACTGGTCGTACTTCTCGAACACCGCCAGCACCGCCGGGTCATCCAGCGATTTCTTGAACGCATCGTGGATGGTTTTCACGACGGCCGGGTCCATGCC
Source organism: Rhodoferax sp. (assembly GCA_031379255.1). Taxonomy (GTDB): domain Bacteria; phylum Pseudomonadota; class Gammaproteobacteria; order Burkholderiales; family Burkholderiaceae_C; genus JANYCG01. Next base: position 6,102 of record JANNEZ010000360.1, read on the forward strand.
CTTGGGGCCGCCCACACCGAAGGGCGAGTCTGACACCGTGGCATAACCCAGCTCGTTGAGCGTGGGCACGGTGGGCCAGCGTTTGGTGCGTTTGCTGCCATAGGTGGCCAAAAGGCGCAACTTGCCGGCGTCCACGTGCGGGCCCCAGCCGGTGGCGTCGCTGGCCGCCATCACGTGGCCGCCCAGAATCGCCTGCATGTTTTCGGCGTTGCCCTTGAAGGGCACGTTGGTGAGTTTGATGCCGGCCTTCATGGCAAATTCTTCAATGGCCAGGTGCGGGCTGGTGCCAATGCCGGTATGGCCGTAGGTGATCTTCTCGGGGTTGGCCTTGGCGTAATCGACAAACTCCTTGACGCTCTTGAACGGCGAGCTGGCCGGCACCACCAGGCCAAAGGTGTAGCCGGTGTAACAAATGATCCAGGTGAAGTCTTTCAGGGTGTCGAACTGCACTTTTTGCATGTGCGGAATGCGGAACACACCCTGCGGCAACTGCGCCAGCGTGTAACCGTCGGGCTTGGCGTTGACCAGTTCATTGGGCGCGAGCATGCCGCCCGCGCCGGGCTTGTTGTCAATGACGATGGTGGTGCCCAGGTTTTTGCCCGCGCTTTCGGCCACGGCGCGCATCACCACGTCGGTCGAGCCGCCGGCCGGCCAGGGGCAGATGTATTTGATCGGGCGCGAAGGGTAGGCTTGCGCCAGGGCCAAGCCGGGCCAGGCCAATGCGGTAGCGCTGGCAGCGGTGGCGTGAAGGACTTGGCGGCGGTGCAGGGTCATGGGTTTCTCCGTTGATCTGGGAGCCATGATATTCGCTGTAGCATCAAGCACCATGCTGAAAACCCCGAGTCATTTCACATCCCTGCTCGCGGCCCAGGACCATCCGGCGCCCCTCAATTTCGTGTTCCGCAATGATGAACTGCTGGTGCGGGAGCAGGATTTGACCTTGCCCGGCAACGCCCTCCTGGCGGCGGGCAATTTGGGCCTGAGCCGCTTTCAGCCCGTGGGCCTGCTCGAAGGACGGTATTGCCAGACGGCATGGGCGCCCAAGACCGCTCTGCCAGCGCCCAGTTTCGTTTTCCGGAAAATGCGCGCGCTGTTTGGCGCGCTGGACGACGCCCTGCTCTCGGTGGCTGGCCGCGCCTTCCAGATCAGCGAATGGGCGCGCACCCACCGCTTCTGCGGCGTTTGCGCGGCGCCGACGGACCAGTTGCCCGGCGAACGCTGCATGAAGTGCAAAGTCTGCGGGCACGCCGCGTACCCGCGCATCTCGCCAGCCATGATGGTGCTGGTCAAGCGCGAGGAGTCGATCCTGCTGGCGCGGCACAGCAACTCACCCACGGGCTTTTTCACGGCGCTGGCAGGTTTTCTGGAAGCCGGCGAATCGGTTGAAGACGCGATCCACCGCGAAGTGTTCGAAGAAGTTGGCCTGAAAGTCGGCAACATCAACTACTTCGCCAGCCAGCCCTGGCCGTTTCCGCACTCGCTGATGATCGCCTGCACGGCCGAGTATGAAAGCGGCGACATCCGCCTGGACGAAGCCGAGATTGCAGAGGCCCGCTGGTTTGCATCCGCCGACGAGATGCCGCCGATTCCGCACGGCATCTCGGTGGCCAGCGCCTTGATCCGCGCGCACCTGCCTGCCGGCTGGCCAGGCGCAAAGTCGTAACAAACTCCTAGTAGACTTGATCCATTCAACCAAGAGGAGCCTTCCATGACTGTCAACGTCAACATCGACCTGGGTTACGAACTTGAAGTCAAGGCGAAATTCGCCGACGTATTCGATCTGCTTTCGAACGTGCCTGAATCGGCGGGCTTTTTCCCCAAGGTCGACAAACTCGTGGATCTGGGCGACGGTGTGTACCGCTGGGAGATGGAAAAAATTGGCGTGGCATCCATCAACCTGCAGACCATTTACGCCTCGAAATACGTCTCCAATAAATCCAAGGGCACAATTGTCTGGACACCTGTCAAAGGTGAAGGCAACGCCCAGGTCTCGGGCAGTTGGCTGATCAAAGACAACAAAAAATCCACCCAACTCAAGCTCGATGTCAAGGGCGATCTGGCGATTCCGCTGCCTGGCCTGATGAAGATGGTGGTGGCGCCGATTGTGGAAGGCGAGTTTGAGAAAATGACCGACAAATACATCGCCAACCTGACGAAAAAATTTGGCGGGGAAGTCTGAGTGTTGCCGCCGACCGAAAACTGACCCGCTTGCGAGGGCTGTGCCGATTCAATATGGACCCATGTGTTTTACTAAGCTTGCCCGATTTTCAGGCGGAGCAAAAAGGTGATCGCCATGGAAGCCTCAGGCCAACGCACGCTTCATGCGTATTTCTTCCACCTTGGCCGAACCCATCGGCACGGTTTTGGCGGTGTTCATTTCACGCTTGAAGCCCGCCAGCTCGTAAAACCGCAGCGCGCGCTCGTTGCGCAACAGCACCCACAGCGTCACGTCTTTGCAACCCTCGTCAACGAGGCCATCACGCGCGGCGTCCCACAGGGCCAGGCCGACACCCTCGCCCCAGTAGTCGGGCGCGGCGTACATGGCCCAGATTTCACCGGTAGTGGCCTTGCTTTTGGCGTCGCGCGAGCGGTCAAAACCGACAAACCCGACGATCGCATTGGCGTCCAGCGCCACCCACACTTGCGGCTCGCTGTATTTGATGGCATCGAGCCACAGCGCTTCGCGTTTGGCCACCGTCTGGCTCTTGAGGTGGTCGTCGGGGATGATGCCCGCATAAGCCGAGGCCCAGGATTCCACGTGGATTTCGGCGATGGTTTTGGCGTCTGCCGGCTTGGCGGGGCGTACCTGGATTTCGTTGTCTGCCATGGGGTAAAAGCTGGAAGTTGAATGGGTAAGAAATTCAGGCCAATGGTTTCAATGCCCGTGCGCCAACCTGCTGATGAGGGCCACCAGGCCAATGCCCACACCCAGCCAGACGATTTGCGCGGCCGTTTCGCGGGCGCTGAGGCGTTTTTGCAACTGCGGAATCAAGTCCGCCAACGCGACGTAAATGAAACTGCTGGAGGCGATGACGAGGAAATACGGCAGGTAGTCGCGCAGTTGCTCCACCAGCCAGAAACCGGCCAGGCCGCCAATGGCGGTCACAGCGCCCGCCAGCGACACCTTGACCAGCGCGATGCGTTTTGTTGCCGGCGCCCGCCTCCGCGTTTTGGCGCAGCACCATCAGGTCGCCCATGTGGTGCGGCACCTCGTGCACCAGCACTGCCAGCGCCGCCAGCATCCCCAAGCGCATGTCGGCCATGAAGGCCGATGCGATCAGGATGCCGTCGCCAAAACAATGCACGCTGTCGCCGGTGAGCACCGCCCAGCTGCCGCCTGTGGCCGAGCTTGCGTGGCCATGGTGGTCGATATTGTGGTCAATATTGCGGTCAATAGGGTGGTCATGCCCGAGGTGGTCGTGCGCGGTGTCGTGGTGATGGTGGTGGTGGTGCTCGTGCCCGTGGTGCCACAGCTCGGCCTTGTCGAGAAGAAAGAAAAACACCAGCCCGATCAGCAGCGTCATGAACAAATCCTGGGCCCCAATCTGGCTCTCGAAGGCTTCGGGCAACAGGTGCATGAAGGCGGTGGCCAGCAATGCGCCAGCGGCCAGGCTGAGCATGTGCCGGGTGGAGCGCGCCAAAACGCCGAAACTCAGCGCCGCGGCCAGCCACACGCTGCCGATGCCGGCGGCCAGTGTTCCCAACAGAATCGCTATCAACAGCATGGTTTGATTGGTTATTGCTCAGGTATGCGGGACAAAAACCACAGGCCCATTAAAAAACCGCCCCTAGAGGCGGTTTTCACGGAAGCCCTGTCTCACAGGCCCCAATTATTCCACGTTGCGGGTGGGTGAATCAGGCCACGCCGCAGTACTTGAACCAATCAAGGCAACGGGCGAAACCGTCTTGCGCAGCCACTTTGCGGTAGCTCGGGCGGTAATCGGCATGGAACCCGTGGGGCGCATCCGGATAAACCACAAACTGCGAGTATTTGCTGGCAAGGTTGCCGCCCGCCAACGCGCCTTTCATTTTCTCCAGCGTGTCCAGCGGAATGCCACCGTCTTTTTCTCCGTACAGCCCCAGCACCGGCGCTTTCATGTTGACGGCCAAGTCGATCGGGTTTTTCGGCATCAGCTCATTGGGCGTGCCCGCCAGGCGGCCGTACCAGGCCACGCCGGCTTTCACCGGGCCATGGGCCGCGTACAGCCAGGTGATGCGCCCGCCCCAGCAGAAACCCGTGACAGCGACTTTGGAGAGGTCACCGCCATTGGCGCCAGCCCACTTCTCGGCGCCGTCCAGATCGGCCATCACCTGCGCATCGGGCACCTTGTTGACCACTTCGGCAATGAGTTTGGCGATCTCGCCGTATTTGGCCGGGTCGCCCTGGCGCGCGTAGAGCTCGCTGGCAATCGCCAGGTAACCGGCCTTGGCAAAACGCCGGCAGGTGTCAGCGATGTACTCGTGCACGCCAAAAACCTCCTGCACCACCAGCACCACCGGGCAATTGGTTTTGCCAGCGGGCATGGCGTAAAACGCCGGCACTTTGAAGCCGTTGACCTCGTAGGTGATCTCGCCGGTTTTGAGGCCGTCGCTGGGCGTCTTGATTGCGGTTTGCGCCACGATCGGCATTGCGGCAGCTGCGTAGCCCACGCCCAGCGCCACCTTGAGCGCGGCGCGTCGCGAAGGGCCGCCTTCGGCAATATGACCCGGCAAAAGCGCGTTGAAGTCGTGGGTCTGGTCTTGGTCAAGCATTCGGGTCTCCGGGGTTGTTGCTCGACCAAGCTTAGCGGACAAGCCTGGCTAACCGGTTTCTTGGGGCTTTTAACTGTCGGAAATTTTTACATGCAAGACAAAACGGAGAGGTAACTTCTTGATTTTTCACAGCTTTTTTAGTGGCACAAAATATGCATCCAGATGTGTAACCCCTTGTTTCGATCATCCGTTGGAGTCGCCCCCATGAAATTTTCCAAACTCTTGAGCGCCTCATTGGCCACCGCAATGGTCGCCGCAATTTCTGGCCTCACCGCCCCGGCGCACGCCTTGCTGATCACCTACAACGGCTTCGCCGCACCGGCCGGCTTGACCACGGTGGGCAACGCCGCGTTTGTCAACACCGGCGGCGCCGACGGCACAGTGCTGCGCGTCACGCCGGCTGCCGGCGGACAAAGCGGCGCAGCGTATTCCACCAG
>JANNEZ010000439.1:0-7920 GCA_031379255.1 Rhodoferax sp.
CCAGGGCGTAACCCTCTACAGCGGCGATCAGCGGTTTGCGCGGCGGCGTCATGGCAATGCCCAAAATGCCCCGCCCTTTGACGCGCGTCACCTCACCCCGCAAAAAAGCCTTCAGATCCATGCCCGCGCAGAAGGTGCCGCCGGCGCCTGTGAGGATGCCGATGCGCAGGTCGCTGCGGTGGTCCATTTCGTCGAGCGCCGCGCAGACGCCATAAGACACGGCCTGGTTCACGGCATTCTTCACCTCCGGCCGGTTGATCGTGATGACCACCATGCCGTCGATGTGTTCCACCAAAACTGCTTCGGTCATCTCGTGTCTTTCAGTGCCGGCTCAGTCATCAACCGGGTTGAGCTTGCGCAGGCGCTCGATGGCCTCCAGGTATTGTTCCTGCAACTGCACCATCACGTCGCGCACAGACGTTTCTTCCTTCATCATCCCGACCACCTGGCCCGCCGGAAACGAATACAGGTCTTTGCGTTTGGCCCGCACCACGCGCGCATGCGCTTCGTTGTAAAGAATCCCCTGCAACGGGGTCGGCAGGTATTTCGGCGCGCTGGGCTGCTCCCAGGCTTCCGAGAGATCGCTTTTGATCATGCGCACCGGTTTTCCGGTGCGGGCGCGGCGGCGCACCGCGTCTTCGGTGCGGGCGTCAAACAGCACCTGTTTTTCAAACGGATCGAGCTCACTCTCGCGGGTGCCCAGCCACACCGTGCCGCACCACACGCCCTGCGCGCCAAGCGCCAGCGCGGCGGCGATCTGGCTGCCACGGGCAATGCCGCCTGCGGCCAGCACAGCCACCTTGTCGCCACAGGCTTCCACCACCTGCGGCACCAGCACCATGGTGGCGACTTCGCCGGTGTGGCCGCCGGCTTCGGTGCCCTGCGCGACGATCACATCGACCCCGGCGGCCACGTGGCGCGCCGCGTGTTCGCCTTTGCCGCACATGGCGCCAATCATCACCTCGCGCTCGCGCAGCATAGCGACCACATCCGCAGGCGGCGAGCCCAGAGCGCTGACGACCAGTTTGACCTGGGGGTGCGCCAGCGCCACATTGAGCAAACGGCGCGCGCCATCGGGTGTCATGTTGCCGCGGCCATCCACGATCTCCTTGTGCACACGGGCGCGCTCATCGGCTGGCAACTCGGGCACACCGGCGTCACTGAGGATTTTGTCGATGAAGATGCGGTGGGTTTCGGGGATCAGCTTCTCCAGGTCTTCCGTGCTGCGCTCGGCTTCCTTGTCGTAGGCGGTGGGGATGATGACGTCCACCCCATAAGGGCGGCCCTGCACGTGCTGGTCGATCCAGCGCAGTTCAGCCTCCAATTGTTCCGGTGAAAAAGTGGCCGCGCCCAATACGCCAAACCCACCGGCCTTGGTGACTTCAACCACCACATCGCGGCAATGCGAGAAGGCGAAGATCGGCAGCTCGCAGCCCAGTTTTTCACAAATCGCAGTGCGCATGCTCAAATCCAATATGCTATAATAATAATAGCAAACTATGCATATATTACGTGACTTTAATGTCTAAAAACCTGTAGATTTCACAAAAAACCGAATCCTTCAACCAATAATTAACATGGGTGTTAATTATTGAGTGGAAAGTCCAACCCACGCCGGTCACAGCGCGATGCCCAGCTTTTTCACGATCACCGACCAGCGCGCCACTTCCGCCGTCACATAAGCCTGCGCCTGCGCCGGGCTGGATTTGGTGATGGGCTGAATGCCGAGCTGTGCCAGCCGCTCCTGGATGGCGGGGCGTTCCATCACCCGCCCGACGGCCCGGGCAATCGGCTCAACCACCTCGCGCGGTGTGCCCAGCGGCGCGGCCAGCAGGTTCGACGTGCCGGCCAGCAGGTCGTAGCCGGCTTCGCGCGCAGTCGGAATTTCGGGCGCGATTTTCTCGCGCGCTTCGGCCATGGTGGTGATGATGCGCAGCTTGCCGGCCTTGTGGTGTTGCAAGAGCGCGCCGGTGGTTTCAACAATGAAATGCACGGTGCCGGCGATGGTGTCGGTGATCGCGCCGGCGCTGCCGGCATAGGCAATGTCGGCAATGTCCACTCCCGCCTGCTCCTTGAACAGTTCGGCCGCCAAATGCACCGTGGTGCCCAGGCCGGCGTGGCCGTAAGACAACTTGTTCGGCCGTGCCTTGGCGTAGGCGACCAGGCCTCTGAGGTCGGTGACCGGCAGGGCCGGGTTCACGGCGATCACGAAGGGCGCGTTCGAGAGGTGCGCGATCCACTGGAAATCTTCGACCGGGTTGTAGGGCGGCTTGGCGCGCGAGATCGGCGCGGAAACCGCTGTAGAACCAGTGGCCAGCATGAGCTGGGTGCCGTCTTTGGGTGCGCGCAAAAATCCAACCGCTACTGTCAGGCCACCCGCGCCGGGTTTGTTTTCGATCAACACAGGGCGCGACAATTCCTCCCGCAAGGCGTCGGCCAGAATCCGCGCAAACAAGTCGCCTGATCCGCCGGGCGGAAAGCCAACGGCGATCTTGATCGGAGTGTCATTCGCCTGGGCGCCAGCGCGCCCCAAGGTCGCGCCGCCAAGAATGGCGACGCCAGCTTGGACGAGGGTGCGGCGCTTCAGCAAGACAGCGTGGGTAGGATGGGTCATGGCGGGTTTGCCCCAGGTTTTACTTGTCCAGCTCGAACCAGAAATCCAGCACGTCGCCGGTACGCTCCTTGGCGAACCGCGTGATCACGGGCGTGTTGATGGCCAGCTTGTCGGCGGCTGCCGCGCCATCGCTCAGGTCAATCCCCTTGAAGTAACCGCCAATGGCGGTGTCCGCGCCTTCCAGCAACACATAACCAAAGGCATACGGCGGATCGGGCAGGTTGTTGAAGGCTTCGTAGACGATTGTGAAACATTCAATCTTGCCCTTGGGGCCCACCTTCACCCACTCTTTGGTGGGCTCCAGGGTTTCATCCGAAAAAGCGCGCGGTGGCACCAGCACGCGGCCGGATTTCGGGTCGCGCCGGCCGTAGATCTCCTGCTTGTCGCGAATCTGCGTGAAAAACCAGCTGGCGGTTTCGCCCAAGGCGTGTTTGTAGGTGATGTTCCAGTTTTCGGTGCGTGTCATGAGTTCCATGTCAATGTCCTTCCGTGTGTCTGTTGATTACGCTTCGACGACCATGGCGCCAAAGAATTGGTGGTCGCCGCCATTGCCGCTGGCGATGCCGCGTTTGGCGCCCTTGACCTGGTGGCCGCCGGCGCGGCCCCAGACCTGCAGGGCCACTTCGGCTACGCGCACCATGGCGGTCACCGCGATGGCGTTGGAGCACAGCGTGCCGCCCGACGGGTTCACCGGGTTGCCGCCGCCGATCTTGAAATAACCTTCGCGCAACATGGCCGGCGACTGCCCGAGCGCCGCCAGGCCTGCCGCTTCGATGGCGTGGAACTCGGTGTTGCTGAAGGGCGCATACATCTCGGCCACGTCAATCTGTTTCACCGGGTCGGTCACGCCTGCCATCTTGTAGGCCCTGTGGCAGGCTTCGCCCAAAGCCTGCGCGTCGGCATGGTCTGCGGTGAAGCCATTGCCCATGCGATCGCCAATGAAATAACTCTCCGAGCTGTGCGCGACACCGGTGATCCACACCGCATCCAGCCTGTTTTTGGTGATGTATTCCTCGGAGGCCAGCACCATGGCGCAGCCACCGCTGGACTGCGGGCAACAATCGAAGAGTTTCACCGGCCAGGAAATCATGCGCGAATTCATCACCTCGTCGATGCTGGTCAGGTCACGCAGATGGGCATGGGTGTTGAGTGAGGCATGCTCGCGGTTTTTCACCACGATGCGCGCCATGTCCTCCTGCGTCATGCCGTATTTATGCATGTAGCGGATGCCCGACATCGCCAGCATGGTGATGGTGCCCAGCGGCAGGGCTCGTTCATATGTCGGGTCCCAGATCTTGTTGAGGATGGTTTGTGAATCACCACATTCACCCACTTTGTCGGCGCCGGCCACCATCACCAGGTCACAGGCGCCGGCCAGGATGTGCGAATGCGCCGCCGCCAGGGCCGAGAGGCCGGTGGAGCCGCCGGTGTTGATGCGCATGAAGCGTTTGCTGCGGGCGCCCACAGCATCCACACCCAGGCGTTCGGCAATGCCGATGCCCAGGAGCGCGTCCGGGGCCAGCGAATACACCACGGCCTCGATGTCGCCGAGCTCGCGTTTCGCATCGACCAAAGCCAGGGCAACCGCTTCGCGGACCAGCTCCGGGTAATTGGCGTCGCGCCTGCGCGCCTTGAAATCGGACTGGCCGATGCCAATGATGCCGACTCGGGGCGCGTTCATGGCTTGATCTCCCGGGGTTCGTGGCCGAAGACGACCACGGTGTTGTATTGCATGGCAAAGCCGCTTGCGCCATGGGCGACGGCTGTCCGGACTGATTTTTTCTGATGTGCGCCGGCACAGCCGCGGGTCTGGTTGGCCGCCTCTGCGATGCGCATCAGGCCGGTGCAAAACACCGGGTTGAAGGAGGATGCGCCGCCCGAAAGGTTCACCGGGGTAGCGCCGCCTTGCGCAAATTGTCCGTCGTTCACGGCTTGGACCCACTGGCCGCGCTGGCACAGCCCGAGGCCTTCGAGCGCCACCAGTTCTTGGTAGGGCGTGGCGTCGGCGACTTCGGCCAGGTCGAATGTCGGCGCCTTGGTGTGGATGCCGGCCTCCGCGTAAGCCTGTGTGGCCGCCGCCGCCAGCGAGGGCAGGGTGGAGAGGTCCCGGTCGCCCAGAAAAGCGGTTTCGGTGGCCCAGCCTGTGCCATGCACCCAGGCCGTCTTGCAGTTGCCCCGCGCGGCGATCCACTCGCCACTGGCCATCACGAGCGCCACGGCGGCAAATGCCGGCGCCGACACCATGCCTTCAGTGATCGGCCAGCGCAGCATTTTGCTGTTGGCAATCAACACGGGTTCGCGCGGCGTACCGGCGTATTCCGGATGGGCCCAGGCGCCATGGCGGCGGTTTTTTTCGGTTACGGTGACGGCTGCGCCGCGCAATCCGGGCACCTTGGCCTCCAGGGCGTTGGCCTGCAGCGCATGGGCTGCCAGGTCGTCCAGCGGCAGCGCGCGGTGGAAATACGGGTCGTTGGAGAGGCGTTGTGTCTCGCTGATGGAGTTGACTTCGAGCGGACTCCAGGACACCACCAGCTGGGTTTGGTACAAGCCCGAGCGAACCCTGAGGCTTGCCAGAACAAACGCATGCTCCGAACTGGACGGGGTAGACAGAATGTCGCGGCCTACGCCACCCACGGAGCCCGAGGCCATCATGATCGAAATGGCCCGGCCGTCGAGCTGGTCACACGAGGCAACGACGATGCCGTCAATGTCTTCGATGGCCATGCCGGCATCGCGCAGCGCGGCTTTGGCCACCGCGTGCAGCGCCTCTTCAAGTGATGTTTTGCCGGGGTCGCGGGGCGCGAATACCGCGCTTCCTACAACACCAACCTGAGTGTTTTTCCCCATGTATGCCTTTCGAAAAATCGAAGTTAACTACCTATTTTCGAAAATTTTATCACCAATCAATTTCAAATGTCCAGAGATTTTTGCCATCCGGCAGGGCTTTTCGGGTTTCGTCGGGAAACGCGGCGCGGCGATATTGACGGGAAAATTGACGAATGGTATACTCATTGGTATATAATAATTCTTATTAGAAGGACGCCTCTCATGGCAACTTTTCCTTTGGCCGGTGTTCGCGTGCTCACCATGGCGGAGCAATACCCCGGGCCTTATGCAACGATGCTGCTGGCGGACCTGGGCGCGGATGTCATTTTGGTGGAGCGTCCCGGCAAAGGCGATCCTTCGCGGCGTTTCTCCGGCCTGTTCACATCCTTCAACCGCAACAAGCGGTCCGTCACGCTGGACCTCAAATCGGACCGGGGCCATGCGGATTTTTTGCGCTTGGTCGATACCGCCGATGTGGTGATGGAGGGTTTTCGCCCCGGCGTGATGACGCGCCTGAACATTGACGCGGAAAGTCTGCGCAAGCGAAAACCGTCTCTGGTTTACGTGTCGATTTCGTCGGTCGGGCAAACTGGCCCCAATGTCGGTGTTGCGGGACACGATCTAAGCATCCAGGCTGCGGCCGGAATGATCGATGTGCCGGTCGGTCAGGAGGCCGGGCTGTCGCTGCCGATGCTGCCTCTGGCAGACATTTCTTCGGCCATGTTTGCGGCCATGGGCGTGGTCAGCGCCCTGTATGCCCGCACCCGTTCTGGCCAGGGCAGCACCATTGATGTTTCCATGCTCGATTCACTGGTGAGCTGGATGACGCCGTTTCTGGTGCCGCCGATGAACAATCTCCCCACCCGGATCCTGCCGCCGCAAGACCCGGGATACGGTTTGTTTGCGACCGCAGACGGTAAACAGATCACACTGAGCATCGCTGGCGAAGACAACATGTGGGCGGACCTGTGCCAGCTGGTTGGATTGAACCAGTTTGCGGATTTGAACGAGGTGGACCGCAGCGCGCGCGCCATGGAAATCGGGCCTCAGCTGCGCGCTGCAGTTTTGCTCTGGCCCTATGAGGCCTTGTACCGAAAACTCGAGGCTCTGGGCATCGCTTTCGGGCCAGTGCGTCGCCTTCATGAGGTGCTGGCAGACCCTCAAATGGCATCGCGGGGAATGGCTCTTGATGTTGACGGGCCCAATGGCAGGCAAAGGCTGTTGCGCCAGCCGCTGTTGCTCAACGGGCGGGGCAATTCCATCCATTGCCAGGCGCCCGCACTGGGGCAGCACAATGACGAGGTTTTGGGCGCGCTGCCGGCCTGAACCAGGCGCTGGCCTGTATTTCTACAACGCCTGCTTTTTCAGCGGCTTCTGGATCGATGGGGCCGTGGCTCCGGCGGCTTTGTTGCCACGCCGGCCCGGTGTGGCCTGGATCATCGCCAGCACCAAGTCGGTGATGCGCTCGGCAGTTTCCACCGCGCTCAGCCGCCCGGCCGGGCGATACCACACGTAAGACCAGCTGACAATGCCGCCAATGGCCAGGGACGCCATTTGCACGTCATCCACGACGAACTCCCCATTGGCAACGCCTTCGCGCAGGAGGCCGGAAAATTTGCGGTCAAACTCCCGGCGCATGTCGTCGATGGCGTCGCTGTCCGGTTTGGACAAATGTTTCTGCTCACGGGTATAGATCGCAATGTGTCCCTGGTTTTCCAGCACGGCGAGCATGAAATCGCGCACCATCGTCTGCACTTTTTCCGTGGTTGCGCCCTCCGATGCAACGGCCCGGTTCAACACCTCCAGCGAGGCGCGGATGCCGTGCGAGCAGATTTCAGCCAGAAGCTCACTCTTGGAACTGAAGTGCGAATAAATGAACGGTTTGGTGACGTTCATTTTTTCCGCCACGGCTTCCAGCGTGGTGTTGCCCAGCCCATTGTTGTGGAACAGCTCCACGGCCGTGGCGATGATGCGTTCGCGTTTGAGCCGCGTTACCGCCTCGCGAATGTCTTCCATGGGACTGCCCTGCAGCGGGGTTCGGTTGGCCTTTGACGCAGACCTGGCTTTTTTTGCAGGCGCGGCCGGCTTGCGGGCAGTGGTTGTAGTCATACCCGTGAGTTTATCTTTGGACTTGCGGAGTGAAAACCAGGTCAACACCACCTTCCCGAGGCTCAAATGCGCCTTGAACCTGCAAGCCAATGGCCATGCTTGCGTCACCGCGCCATCGGCCCAAAGCCCGCACACCTTCCTCCAGATCGACGGTGACCAGGGTGTAGGGCAGATCCGCTGCGAACGACGGATGAAACGCGTGGTGGGCAACCGTCCAGCTGTGGATCTTGCCCACGCACCTGGATGGAACCCAGGTCACCGCATCCGAATAACAGGCGTCGCACAACATGCGCGGGTAGTGGCGAATCTTGCCGCAGGCGCTGCAGGACTGCAAAACCAATTTGCCCTGCGCCGCCGCTTCCCAGTAGGGG
>JANNEZ010000468.1:0-9337 GCA_031379255.1 Rhodoferax sp.
CAACATGACAATGGCCAAGATATTTTGTATCGCCAACCAAAAGGGCGGCGTTGGCAAAACCACCACGGCGGTGAATCTGGCCGCCGGGCTGGCAAAAGCCGGCCAGCGGGTTTTGCTGGTCGACCTCGACCCGCAGGGCAATGCCACCATGGGTTCGGGCGTCGACAAACGCAAGTTGGAGACCAGCGTGTACGACGTGCTGCTGGAAGGCGCGTCGGTCGCGGAGGCGCGGGTCAAGAGCGACAAGCTGGTGCAAGCTGGGTGCAGCTACGACATTCTGGGGGCCAACCGCGAACTGGCCGGGGCCGAGGTCGAGCTGGTTGAGGCCGAGCGGCGCGAAAAACGCCTCAAGACCGCATTGGCCGAGGTGGCCCGTGACTACGATTTCATTCTCATCGACTGTCCGCCTTCTCTCTCCATGCTCACACTGAACGGCCTGTGTTCGGCGCACGGCGTGATCGTGCCGATGCAGTGTGAATATTTCGCGCTCGAAGGCCTGACCGATCTGGTCAACACCATCAAGCAGGTGCATGCGAACCTGAACAAGGAGCTGGCCATCATCGGCCTCTTGCGGGTGATGTTTGACCCGCGCATCACCTTGCAGCAGCAGGTGAGCGAACAGCTCAAGGCGCATTTTGGCGACAAGGTGTTTGACACCGTGATACCGCGCAATGTGCGCCTGGCCGAGGCGCCAAGCTACGGATTGCCCGGCGTGGCGTTTGACCCTTCGTCCAAAGGCGCGCAGGCGTTTGTGGCGTTTGCCGCGGAAATGGTCGAGCGAATTGGAAAAATGTAGAAATAAATATTTTGAGTAAAAATAAAACAATATTTATCCAATTAAAGTCACGTAAATTATACATAGTTTGCTATATTTAATTGATTATTTTTGATTTATATTTAAACAAAATGATTTATAAAATCCTATTACTTCCAGGTTGGCTCAATTCCGGCTCCGCTCATTGGCAGAGCCATTGGGAGCTTGAACGCGGCTACGAACGCGTGGCGCAACACGATTGGCAGAGGCCCCTGCGGGGCGACTGGATCACGCGACTGGAGGAGGTGGTTTTATCCATTCCCCCACACCAACCGATCCTGTTGGCGGCGCACAGCCTGGGTTGCCACCTGGCGGCGGCGTGGGCGGCGATTTCTCGCAACTCAGAGCGCGTCTCGGGCGCCTTGCTGGTGGCGCCACCGGATGTGAGCCGGGCGGATTTTCCGGCAGATCTGCGCAGTTGGCGGCAAGCCGTCACCACCCGGCTGCCCTTCGCCGCAAGTTGTGTCGCCTCCAGCGACGACCCGTACGCCAGTCTGGACGTTACCCGCCGACTCGCCACAACCTGGGGCGCAGACTGCGTCGTGATCGGCGATTGCGGCCACATCAACGGCGATTCCGGGCTCGGAAGCTGGCCCGAGGGGCATGCGCTGCTGATGGCACTCAAGCGCACGACTTTCACGCAATCGACATTGACGCAATCGACATTGAGACAAGTGGTGGGACAAACCGCCTGACACCAACACAGGGAGAACGATTTTGGCAACCAGAAAATTCAAGGGCCTCGGCCGCGGTTTGGAGGCGCTGCTGGGCCCCACGGTGGACGAATCCGTTGCGGCCATGGGGCCTTCCGGCCCCGGTTTTCCGGCCTCGCTGCTGCTGACCGACATGGTGCCCGGCCAATACCAGCCGCGCACCCGCATGGATGAAGGCGCGTTGTACGAGCTGGCCGAGTCCATCAAAGCCCAAGGCATCATGCAACCGATCCTTGTTCGTCGTTTGAGCGACGAACAAGCCCGGTTGCACCGCAATAAGCAGTCGCAGGGGCCGTCCCCTGCGAAAGGCCAGTTTGTGGACGCTGTTCCTGATCGACCCTTATACGAAATCATCGCCGGTGAGCGCCGCTTCCGCGCCGCCAAACTGGCCGGTCTGGACAGCGTTCCGGTGCTGGTGCGCGACGTGCCCGATGAGTCGGCCGCCGCCATGGGGCTCATCGAAAACATCCAGCGCGAAGACCTGAATCCGCTGGAGGAAGCGCAGGGCCTGAATCGGCTGGTCAAGGAGTTTGGCCTCACCCACGAGCAGGCGGCGCAGGCGGTCGGGCGCTCGCGCAGCGCGGCCTCGAACCTGCTGCGCCTTTTGAATCTGGCGGAGCCGGTGCAAACCATGCTGATGGCCGGCGACATCGACATGGGCCATGCGCGGGCTTTGCTGGCGCTGGAGCGCCTGGCGCAGATCACGGCCGCGAACCAGATTGCCGCGAAGAAACTCTCGGTGCGCGAAACCGAAAGCCTGGTGAAAAAACTCAGCGCCGAGTTCACCTTGACGGCGAACAAACCGAAGAAAGAAAAATCACGCGACACCAAACGGGTGGAAGAGGAATTGTCTGACCTGCTCGCGGCGGCGGTGGAAGTGCGGGTGAAAAAGCGCGTGAAACGCAACGGGCGAGTGGAAGAAATGGGCGAGCTGGCGATCCAGTTTGGCTCGCTCGAGGAGCTCAATGGCCTGATCGACCGGCTGACCGCTGGCGCCACCCGGTAATAGCTGCATTCGCCGCTTTGCCATTAAACTGCCTTCATGCAAAAACAAGCTGCACCGCCGAAGGCCACAGTGCTCGTGATTGACGACTCGCCGGACAGTCTGGCGCTGATCAGCGGTCTGCTCAAAGACAGCTACCGCGTCAAAGTGGCCAACAACGGCGCCACCGGGCTGCAAATCGCACTCGGCGACCCGCCGCCCGAGCTGATTTTGCTGGATGTCGTGATGGGTGGCATCGACGGTTTTGAAGTCTGCCGCCAGTTGAAGGCCAACCCGGCGACTATCGGTATCCCGGTGATTTTTCTCACCGCCAAATCGGACGTGGCGGACGAAGAAAAGGGCCTCGGCCTGGGCGCGGCCGACTACATCACCAAACCGGTCAGCCCGCCAATTCTGATGGCTCGGGTCGCCACACAATTGGCGCTCAAGGCGAGCAGCGACTTGCTCAAAAGCAAGGCCGATTTTTTGGAAGACGAAGTCGCCAAACGCACCAGCGAGCTGGTTGCCGCGCAGGATACGACCATTCTGGCCATGTCCATGCTGGCCGAAACCCGCGACATGGACACCGGCAACCATATCCGGCGCACGCAAAACTACGTCAAGGCGTTGGCCGAACGGCTCAGGGCGCACCCAAAATTCGCCAGCCAGCTGGACACACCGGCAATTGCCATGTTGTTCAAATCAGCGCCCCTGCACGACATCGGAAAAGTCGGCATTCCTGACCGCATTTTGCTCAAGCCGGGACGGCTTACGGCCGACGAGTTTGCCATCATGAAAACCCACACCACCATTGGTTACGACGCCATCGTCCAGGCCGAACTGGCCATGGGAAGTCCGGTTGAATACTTGCGCGTGGCCAAGGAGATTGCGCTGTCGCACCAAGAGAAATGGGATGGCTCGGGTTACCCACAGGGACTGGCCGGCGACGCCATCCCGCTGTCCGCGCGGCTGATGGCGGTGGCTGATGTGTACGACGCGCTCATCAGCACCCGCGTCTACAAGCTGGGCTTGCCGCACGACCAGGCGGTGCAGGTGATCTTCCAGGGCCGGGCCGCGCATTTCGACCCCGACATGGTCGACGCCTTCATTGAGATCCAGGATGACTTCGCCGCCATCGCCGCGCGTTTCGCCGACGACGACAGCCTGCTTCAGCAGAAGATGGAGTACATGGCGCAGGCGATCGCGGAAGACGCCTAAGCGCTCACCAGGCGAATATCTTCCCCGGGTTCATGATGTTCTTCGGGTCCAGCGCATGTTTGATGGTGCGCATCATGTTCACCGCGCCAGCGCCGGTTTCGGTGACCAGGAAGTCCATCTTGTGCAGGCCCACGCCGTGTTCGCCGGTGCAGGTGCCTTCCAAGCCCAGCGCGCGGTTGACCAAATCGACATTCAGCTTTTCGGCCACCACGCGTTCTTCGGGAACGTTCGGGTCGAGCATGTAGCCAAAGTGGAAGTTGCCGTCGCCCACGTGGCCCACCAGAAAATACGGGAAACCCGAGGCGTCAGCCTCGACCACTGACGCCAGCAGGCAATCGGCCAAACGCGAGATCGGCACGCAGGTGTCAGTGGAGATGATTTTGCAGCCGGGACGTGATTGCAGCGCCGCAAAGTAGACGTTGTGCCGCGCCGTCCACAGGCGCGTGCGCTCCTCGGGCGTGGTGGCCCATTCAAAAGCCTTGCCACCCAGATCGCTGGCCAGCTCCTGCACCAGCTCGGCCTGCTCTTTCACGCTGTTGGGCGTGCCGTGGAACTCCATCAGCAGCATGGGCTCCTCGCGCAGTCCGAGTTTGGCGTAGCTGTTGACCATGCGCACCGTATTCACGTCCAGCAGCTCCACCCGCGCGATCGGGATGCCCATCTGGATGATCTGGATGGTGGTGCGCACCGCCGCCTCGATGCTGGGGAAAGAGCAGATCGCCGCGCTGATGGCTTCCGGCAGCGGGTAGAGTTTGAGCGTGATCTCGGTGATCACGCCCAGCGTGCCCTCGGAGCCCACCATCAGCCGCGTGAGGTCATACCCTGCGCTGGATTTTTTCGCCCGCGTGCCGGTGCGGATGACGCTGCCGTCGGCGGTAACCACTTCAAGCCCCAGCACGTTTTCGCGCATGGTGCCGTATCGCACGGCGTTGGTGCCGCTGGCGCGGGTGGCGCTCATGCCGCCAATGGAGGCGTCGGCGCCGGGGTCGATCGGGAAAAACAGGCCGGTGCTTTTGACTTCTTCGTTGAGTTGTTTGCGCGTTACACCCGGCTGCGCGGTGACGGTCAAATCGTCGGCGTTGATCGACAACACCTTATTCATGCGGTTCATGTCAATGCTGATGCCGCCCTGCACCGCCAGTAAATGACCTTCGAGCGAAGAGCCGACCGCGAACGGGATCACCGGCATGGCGTGGTCGCCGGCGAGTTTCACGGCAGCGGCCACATCGGCGGTGGATTCGGCAAACACCACGGCCGATGGCGGCGGCACGGAATACGAGGACTCGTCGCGCCCGTGCTGTTCGCGCACCGCCATGGCGGTTGAGCAATTGGCGCCAAAACGCGTCTTCAGGGCGTCCAGCAACGCCGCCGGCATGGCGCGCTGGTTGACTTCGGGCATCAGGTGCTGGGGCTGGGTGGGAGCGTTCATAGAGCCTCTGGCAAGTAAACAGGCAGGGGGCACACAAAGTGCGACCCGAGGCCAGATAATACTTTGCAGCCTGCGGATTGCAAACCACAGGCCTTCTGCAAAGCCATTCGCCACCAGGATTCGCCATGGGAAATCGACTCACGCAAATTGCCACCCGCACCGGAGACGACGGCACCACCGGCCTGGGCGACAACACCCGCGTCCGCAAAGACTCCCTGCGGGTGCAGGCCATGGGGGAGGTCGATGAGCTCAACTCTCACATCGGAGTGTTGCTGTGTGAGGCTATGCCCGACAGTGTGCGCTCGCTGCTGGTGGAAATCCAGCACCAGCTCTTCAACCTAGGCGGTGAGTTGTCGATCCCCGGCTTTGAGCTGCTCAAACCCGAAGCGGTGTTGGCGCTCGACGAGGCCTTGGCCGACCACAATGAAGCGCTGCCGCGACTGAAGGAGTTCATCCTGCCCGCAGGCACCCGTGCCGCCTCGCTGGCGCACGTGTGCCGCACCGTTGCACGCCGCGCTGAACGGGCGGTGGTGGCGCTCGGTGCTGCTGAACAGCTGAAAGACAACCCGCGCCAATACCTCAACCGCCTCTCCGACCTTATGTTCGTGCTGGCTCGTGTGCTGAACCGGCACCGCACCGATGGCAGCGCCGGCGACGATGTGTATTGGCGCAGCGAACGCATGCAGCGGAGCGGCGACTGATGCAGGGCGCAGGCGGTTTGACAGACCTGCGCCCCTGGAAGCGCCTGGCGGGCCTGACGCTCGTTTATGCGTTGTTGACCGAGATTTGTGTCCGGTTTTTGTCCCTGAACGGCTTGATCAGTGTGGTCTGGTTGCCGGCCGGGCTGGCACTGGCCGCATTTCTGGTGCGCGGCCCCCAAGTGGCACTGTGGATTTTCGCGGGCGATCTGTTGGCTACTTGGCTGCGCGGCGAGCCGCTGGCATTGGCCGTGCTCATCGCTGTGGGCAACACCGTGGCGGCATGGCTTGGCGCGCACCTTTTGACCGTGGTGCCCCGTTTTGATTTGTTGATGCGCTCTTTGCGCGACTACTGGATGGTGGTGGTGGCCAGCACCTTGTCGTGCGGGCTGTCGGCTTTTCTGGGTGTGGCCGGTCTTCGGTATTTTGGCCGCATCCGGGACGATCAGCTGATGCCGTCCTTGGTCAGCTGGTGGGCCGGTGACGCCATCGGGATCCTGCTGCTGCTTCCCCTTTTATTGGTGTGGCGGGTTCGACCGCCGGATTGGGCCCGCTCGGCGCGCTTGCTGGAGGCGCTGTTGCTGCTGGTTTTGGCGCTGGTGCTGGGCCAGGCCGTTTTTGCCGGCTGGTTGCCCGGCGGACAGCGTTTGGCCGGTGAACCCTATTGGCTCTTTGTCGCCGTGGCGGCCAGTACGCCGCGTCTATGGCGCCACGGCATCAGCGTGATGGTGTTGCTGTTCGCCGCGCAAGGCATGGGCGGCGTGGTCTTTGGCACTGGCATGTTTGCGGGAGAAACCCCCGAGCAACGCCTCATCTCCTACTGGTCTTTCATTGCCACCTTGTCCGTGTTTGGCATGGCCAGCGCCACCTATTTCGAGAGGCTGCAACGTGCCCAGGCGCGCAGCCAGGAGCAGGAGGCCACCTACCGCAGCCAGTTTGCCGACAACAGCGCCGTGATGCTTTTGTTCGAACTCGACGGCCAATTGATTGACGCCAATGACGCGGCTGTGCGTTTTTACGGGTTCGACAAAGGCGTGTTGCTGCTGCAAAACCTGTACAAACTCAGCCTGCGCACCTCTGCGGAGGTGCGTGACACGCTGGAGTCGGTGCCGGCCTCCGGTGGCGGGCGTTTTGAGTCGCAACACCGCCTGGCCGACGGCTCCGTGCGCGATGTGGTGGTCTCCAACAGCCCCGTGCGCATGGGTGAGCGGCATGTGATGCACTGCATTGTGTTTGACATCACCGATCAAAAACGCGCCGAAGCCGAGATCGAAAACCTGGCCTTCTTCGACCCGCTGACCCGGCTGCCCAACCGCCGCCTGCTGCTGGACCGCCTGGAAAAAACCCTGCCCGCAGCCCAGCGCAGCAAGCTGCAGGGAGCGCTGCTGTTCATCGATCTGGACAACTTCAAAACCCTGAACGATTCGCATGGGCACGAAAAAGGCGATGCCATGTTGCGCCAGACCGGCCAACGCCTCATCAACTGCGTGCGCGCCGGCGACACGGTGGCGCGCCTGGGCGGCGACGAGTTTGTCGTGATGCTCAAGGACCTGAGCGCGCAGGGCAGCATGGCGGCGGCGCAAGTCAAGGCGGTCGGCGCCAAAGTGCTGGCAGCCCTCAAGGAGTCCTACCTGCTGGACGGTGTCGAGTACCACGGAAGTTGCAGCGTCGGCATGGCCATGTTTGGCCAGGGTGGCGAAACGGCGGAGGAGTTGTTCAAACGCGCCGACATGGCCTTGTATGAAGCCAAAGGCGCAGGCCGCAACCTGGCCCGGTTTTTTGACCCGGCGATGCAGGCCGCGATGGTCGAACGTTCGGCGCTCGAACATGATTTGCGGCTGGCCGTGGAGGCCGGCCAGTTTGTGCTGCATTACCAGGCGCAGGTCAATGCCAAGGGCCAGCTCACGGGCGCGGAAGCTCTGCTGCGCTGGCAACACCCGCTCTTGGGCAAGGTGCTGCCTGGTGTGTTCATCACGCTGGCGGAAGAAACCGGGCTGATCCTGCCGATCGGCTCCTGGGTGCTGGCACAGGCCTGCCGCCAGTTGGTCGCTTGGGCAAACGACCCGGCCACCGCCGGCTTGACGATTTCAGTCAATGTCAGTGCGCGCCAATTCCATCATGACGGTTTTTTCCCAGAGTTGCTGGCGATGCTGCAGACCTCCGGCGCGCCGCCGAACCGGCTCAAGCTGGAGCTCACGGAGAGCATTCTGGTGCGCAATGCCGACGACATCATTGAAAAAATGGTGGCGCTCAAAGCCATGGGGGTGGGTTTTTCGCTGGACGACTTCGGGACCGGTTACTCGTCATTGGTTTACCTCAAACGCTTGCCGCTGGACCAGATCAAGATCGACCAGGCCTTCGTGCGCGACCTGTTGGTGGACGCCAACGACGCCGCCATTGCCCGCACCATCATTGCCTTGGGCAAGGCGCTGGGGCTGCAGGTGGTGGCCGAAGGCGTTGAGACCCTCGCTCAGCGTGATTTTTTATGGCAACAAGGCTGCTTCCACTATCAGGGCTACTACTTTGGATGGCCGGGGCCGGTGGCCGATCTGGAAAGCCTGGCCCATGAATCTGCCGGCAATCACCCGGCGGCAGTGTTTGGCGGGGTGGGTGTTTAGGCGGCAATTTTTCGGGGGAGAGCCAGCGATCCGCACCCAGTGGGCGAAGGTGGGGGCCTGGTTTTTCGCTGGGCCGCCCCAAGAAAAACGCGCCCCCTTTGGGGGCAGAGAGCCACACGCAGTGGGCGAACGTGGGGGTCCTATTTCGGCGCCAGCACCGCCATCGTGATGCGCGAAACGCAGGTGAGTTCGCCCGCATCGTTGACCATGTCGATCTGCCAGACCTGGGTGCTGCGGCCCACATGCACGGGGCGGGCGGTGCCGGTTACCCAGCCTTCTGTGGCACCCTTGATGTGGTTGGCGTTGATGTCCAGGCCCACCACGCGGTAACCGGGCGGCACGCAGCCGGCCGCGGCACACGAGCCCAGGGTTTCGGCCAGCACCACACTCACGCCGCCATGCAGGATGCCATAGGGCTGGCGGGTGCGGCCGTCTACTGGCACGCGGCCCTTGATGAAGTCGTCACCGACTTCGAGGAACTCCATCCCCAATGCGGCCGGGGCGGTGTGGTGGTGGCTGGCAGTGAGTTTCTCAATCGTCGGCAGTTGTTTCCAGATGGCCATGGGCTTCCTGATGCTGAATAAATTATTTAATTAATTATTGATAAAGATTTTTAAGAATAAAGTCTCGAATTAGTTCAATTTATTGCTATATATTTTGGTATATAAACTATATAAATAATATCTATTTTAATAACCAAAATGATATTGAAACTCCATTTGGTGCGCGTGCTCCCGCGCCGACAAAGATGTTTTCGGTCATCCACTGCAGCCGCGGCGTAGACACCTCAAACACCGGCGCGCAGCGGAAATAAACCTGGCTCGGGTCCACCGGCTCGCCTTTGAGCAGGCGCGCCACGTCTTCG
>JANNEZ010000479.1:0-3707 GCA_031379255.1 Rhodoferax sp.
GAATTCCAGACCAGCGACGAGAAATTCGGCATCGCAACGTCTTTGCTGAACACCGGATTCAGCTGGCTCGAAGCAGGCATCGACCTGGTCACCGAGACCGAGCTGTTTGCCGCCGGGCCCACGTCCAGACGTCGAAAAAAGCAGGAGCAGGTCAGCGACGTCGAAGCGCTGATCAAAGACCTGAGCGAGCTGAACGTGGGCGACCCGGTGGTGCACAGCGCGCACGGCATTGGCCGCTACAAGGGCCTGGTGAACCTCGATCTGGGACAAGTGCAGGCGAATGGCGAACCTGAAATCCAGGAGTTTCTGCACCTCGAATACGCTGACAAGGCCACCTTGTATGTGCCCGTGAGCCAGTTGCAACTCATCAGCCGCTACACCGGCGTGAGTGCCGACGAAGCGCCCCTGCACCGCCTGGGCAGCGGCCAGTGGGAAAAAGCCAAACGCAGGGCCGCCGAGCAGATTCGGGACTCGGCCGCCGAGCTCCTGAACATTTACGCACGCCGCGCTGTCCGCGAAGGCCACGCCTTCCGTTTTTCAGCCAGCGACTACGAAACCTTTTCCAACGACTTTGGTTTTGAGGAAACGGCGGACCAGAAGGCTGCCATCCATGCGGTCATTCAGGACATGATCAGCCCGCGCCCGATGGATCGGCTGATCTGCGGCGATGTGGGTTTTGGCAAGACCGAAGTGGCCCTGCGCGCCGCTTTTGTGGCCATCACTGGGGGCAAACAGGTCGCTTTTTTGGCGCCCACCACCTTATTGGCCGAACAGCATTACCAGACGCTGGTGGACCGTTTCTCCAAGTGGCCGGTGAAGGTCAGTGAAGTGTCGCGTTTTCGCTCAGCCAAAGAAGTTTCGGCCTCACTCAAGGGCCTTGCCGATGGCACTGTGGACATCGTGGTCGGCACCCACAAACTGCTCTCCGAATCGACCAAATTCAAAGACCTTGGGCTGCTCATCATCGATGAAGAGCACCGCTTCGGTGTGCGCCACAAAGAGGCCATGAAAGCCCTGCGCGCCGAGGTCGACGTGCTCACGCTCACCGCCACGCCCATTCCGCGCACCTTGGGCATGGCGCTCGAAGGGCTGCGCGACCTCTCCGTGATTGCCACGGCGCCGCAGCGCAGGCTTGCGATCAAGACCTTTGTGCGCACTGAAGGATCAGGCGTGATACGTGAAGCGGTGTTGCGCGAGCTAAAACGCGGCGGACAGATTTACTTTTTACACAACGAAGTCGAGACCATCGAAAACCGCCGCGCCAAACTCGAAGAGTTGCTGCCCGAAGCGCGCATTGCGGTCGCCCACGGCCAGATGCCCGAGCGCCAGCTCGAGGCCGTGATGCGCGACTTCATCGCGCAGCGCTACAACCTGCTGCTGTGTTCGACCATCATCGAGACCGGCATCGACGTGCCGACTGCCAACACCATTGTCATGAGCCGGGCGGACAAGTTCGGCCTGGCCCAGTTGCACCAGCTGCGCGGCCGCGTGGGCCGCAGCCACCATCAGGCTTATGCCTACCTGATGGTGCCCGACAAGGAATCACTCACCAAACAGGCCAGCCAGCGTCTGGACGCGATCCAGCAGATGGAAGAACTCGGCAGCGGCTTTTACCTTGCCATGCACGACCTGGAAATCCGCGGAGCCGGCGAAGTGCTGGGCGAAAACCAGAGTGGCAACATGCTCGAAGTCGGCTTCCAGCTTTACAACGAGATGCTGGGCGAAGCGGTGCGCTGCCTCAAGGCGGGCATTGAGCCGGATTTGATGGCGCCAATGAACGTGACAACCGACATCAACCTGCACGCCCCGGCCCTGCTGCCCGACAGTTATTGCGGCGACGTGCACTTGCGCCTGTCGTTTTACAAAAAACTGGCCACAGCCAAAAACGCCGACCAGATTGATGCGCTGCTCGAAGAAATCGTCGACCGTTTCGGCAAGCTGCCCCCGCAGGCGCAGACGCTGATGGACGTGCACCGCTTGCGGGTGCTGGCCAAGCCTTATGGCGTGGTGAAGGTGGACGCTTCGCCGACCCTCACAACCATCACATTTCGCAAAGACCCGCCGATCGACTCGATGCGCATCATCGAGCTGATCCAGAAAAACCGCTACATCAAACTCGCCGGAAATGAAAAACTGCGCATCGAACTGGACCAGCCAGACGCCAATAATCGGGCGCAAACGGTGCGGGATGTGCTGCGCAGATTGGGGCAGCCGGTGACGGTCTCGTCAGGCAGCGCAGCATCGCACCCTCTCGGTGCATAATCGTCTGGCACCTAACTTGCTTTGGAAGTTACATCCCCATTCCACCTAGGAGATCCCCATGCAAACTCGACGCACAGCCCTTGCATTCACTGGAGCCATTGGCGCCCTGTCACTGGCGGGCCAAACTTTTGGCCAAACCAAGTATCCGGACCAGCCGGTGAAGATGATCGTGGCTTTGCCTGCGGGCGGTGGCGTTGACGTGATTGCGCGCAATCTGGCGCAGAGGATGAGCGCTGAATTGGGACAACCGTTTCTGGTGGACAACCGGGCGGGCGGCTCCGGGCAAATAGGCATGCCGGCGGTCGCCAAGGCAGCCCCGGATGGCTACACGCTGACCGTATCACCGGCTTCGTTCTTGACGACCAACAAAAGCATCTTCAAAAATCTGGCCTATGACCCGGAAGCCGACTTCGCCCCGGTCACACGCCTGGTGAACCAGGCCATGATCCTGGTGGTCAAGGACAGACAAAAATACCCGACCTTCGCCGCGTTCCTGGCTGCCGCCAAGGCCAATCCTGGAAAGTTGACCTACGCATCGTCAGGCGACGGCAGCCCACAGCATCTGGCTGGCTTGATGTTTGAAACGCGGACGCAAACCAAACTGTTGCATGTCCCCTACCGGGGCGGCGCATTGGCCATCAACGACACGATCGCCGGCACCGTGGATGCCATCTTCGCCGTGATGCCTGAAGCGGTCCAGCACGTGAAAGCGGGGACGCTTTATCCCCTGGCGGTGATGACGGCGAACCGCTCATCGATCTTTCCGCAAGTGCCGACCATGGTCGAGAGCGGCGTCAGCGATCTGGTCCTTCCGACCTGGATCGCCTTGCTTGCGCCTGCGAAAACACCCAAACCCATCATCGATCAGCTCAATCGCGCGGTGCTCGCTGCGTTCGATGCGGACAACCGCAGCAAGCTTGCCGAGATCGGGATGGATGTGGCTCCCGCCGGCCCCGAGGATTTGCGCGCCCTGATCGCGCGCGACCTCAAGCTGCATGCGGAGTTGGTCAAAGCCTCGGGACTGGTGCCGCAATAGACCCTCAATGGCAGCGTGGGCAAGCAAAATATGCGCCCGCGTTGCCCCACCCACTGTCCGTCCTGGGCTGCTTGAACGGCGGTCTCGCTTTCCATGTGCATTACAGAAATATCTCCCGGCCTGGTCATCCAGCACATCACCCCGCCGCTCAGACTGGCCGACTTCAAACTCATCGCGTTCGACATGGACTCCACCCTCATCAACATCGAGTGTGTGGACGAAATCGCCGACGCGGCGGGCCGCAAGGCCGAAGTGGCCGCCATCACCGAAGCGGCGATGCGTGGAGAAATCACCGACTACAAAGACAGCCTGCGCCGCCGCGTAGCCCTGCTTAAGGGTGTCAGTGTGAGCAGCATGGAAGAGGTGCTGAACAACCGGCTCAAGCTCAACCCCGGCGCGGCGGATTTGG
>JANNEZ010000487.1:0-11535 GCA_031379255.1 Rhodoferax sp.
GGCCAGGCCGTCCATGGTGGGCATGTCCAGGTCGGTGAAGACCATGTCGATCATCGCGTCTGCCGCGAGCATGGCCAGCGCCTGGGCGCCGTCTTCGGCCTCCACCACGGTGGTCACGCCCAGCGATTCAAGCATGTGCACCAGCACCCGCCGCTGCAGCGGGTGGTCTTCAACCACCAGTACCACCTGCGGCAACGGGAAAAGCTGCCCCAAGTCCACGTCGTTGTTCCTGCCCATGCCCATGTTCATTTCCATCCCCCTGCTTGTTTTGTGTATTCTATTCAACGCCCCTGCGCGATGCGTTGATCCAGCCGCAGGCACTCTTCGCGCATGGCGGGCCAGGCGTCTGCCGCGCGTTGCCAGTCGCCGGCCTGGGCTGCCTGCTCCAGTTTGGCGGCAGCAGCGGCCAGCTGGGTTGCGCCAAACATTTTGGCGGCGCCCTTGATGCGGTGGGCGCTGCGGCGCAGGTCGTCGATGGCGACGTTTTTCACGGCCAGTGTGGCGGCCTTGAGGTCGTCGGCATTGGCTTTGCGGAAGTCTTCCAGCAGGTCGTCCTGCAAGGCCGAGTCGCCCTGCGTGAGTTCTTCGAGTCCGCCGAAGTCGGTATTGAGCGGCACCTGTGGCTCTACCTCTTCAATTTCTTCAAACAGGGTGTCTTGCACCAAGGGCAACCACTGGTCCAGAATCTGTTTGAGCACGGCCAGCTCGACCGGCTTGGTGATCGCATCATCCATGCCCACAGCGCGGCATTGCGCCAGAGCCTCATGCGAGACGTTGGCGGTGCAGGCGATGATGGGCAGGCGTGTTTTGCCGGCCTCCCGCTCGCGGATCGCGGTGGCGAGCTGGTAGCCGTCCATCACCGGCATTTGGCAGTCGGTGATCACCAGGCCAAATCCGCCGGCGCTCAGTGTGTTGAGCGCTTCGTGGCCGTCGGAGGCGGTTTGAACGGCGTAACCGAGCACGTTGAGCTGGCGCGCCATCAAGCGGCGATTGACCGGGTGGTCGTCGACCACCAGGATCAGGTTGCCTGCCGCGCGGGCGTCGTCAACGGTCGGGGCGGTTTGCCCGTGCAGCTGTTTGGCAAAGGTTTCAATCGCCTGGGGTTTGGGTTTGGCTGACGCGTCGGCGTATGCGCGCCGCAGTGTGAGGGTTAAACCGATTCGGGTGCCCAATCCGGGCTCGCTCTGGACGTCGATTTTACTGCCCATCAACTCGGCCAGGCGCTGGCAGATGGCCAGGCCCAGCCCAGTGCCGCCATAGGTGCGCTCCACCGATGAGTCGGCCTGGCTGAAGGGTTCGAACACACGGGCCAATGCGCCGGGTTTGATGCCGACGCCGGTATCTTCAACCGTGATGCGCACCAGCTCGGCCTCTTCGTTCTGCCCCAGCAGCTCTACCGCCAGCAGGACGCGGCCCCGCTCGGTGAATTTGATTGCGTTGCTCAGCAGGTTGTTGATGATCTGGCGCAGGCGAAGCGGATCCAGCAAGAGCGTTGGCGCGATGCGCGGGTCTACCTTTTGCGCCAGCAGCACACCCTTTTGGCTGGCCGCAGCGCCGTAGTTTTGGTAAGCCGTGTCAAACAGTTGCGCCAATGACGCGGCTTCTTCATGCAGCTCGAGTTTGCCGGACTCGATTTTCGAGAAATCGAGCACGTCGTCGATCAGGCGCAGCAGGGATTTGCTCGATTCGCGCACCGCGTCAACGGTGTCGCGCTGTTCGGCATCCAGCCGGCTCATGCGCAGCAGCTCCAAAAGGCCGATCACCGCATTCATCGGGGTGCGGATTTCATGGCTCATCACTGCCAGAAAATCGCTTTTGGCTTTGCTGCCGGATTCGGCGGCCTCCTTGGCGGCCAGCAATTTGAGCTCGGCGTCCTTGCGGTCGGTGACGTCGATGAAGGTGGTGAGGCGAAGGCCATTGGGCAGCTGCTTGCCGCGAACGTCAACCGTGGCGCCGTTTGGCATGCGCCGCTCCACGTGAACCGGCGCTGTCTCGTTGGTCCGCCTCACCCGCTCTGCGACCAGTTGCGCTACCTCGCCAGGTCCGTAGACGCCTTGTTCGGCATGGTGGCGGAAGGCATCAATGATTGAGGTGCCGGTTTTCATCATGGCCGTCGGCAGGCCCTGCAGCGCGGCGCAGGCTTCGTTGGCCACCAGCACCTGCATGTTCTTGTCGATCAGCGCCACGCCCACCGGCATGGCGTCGAGCAGGTTTTGCAGGAACGCCGCCTGCTCATTGGCCTTGCGCCCATTCTCAAGAAGCAGGTCGTCCCGGTCCCTGCGGTCACTGACGTCGGTGTAGACCGACAGCAGGTTGCCCTCGTCCAGAGGCAGGCTGTTGATATGCAGTGTCTTGCCATCGTGACGTTTGCGCTCAAGACTCCGCCGTACGCGTTTGTGCGCCAAATCCATACGCTCCGCGATGAATGGCTCCTTGTCGCCGGGACCGAACTCGCCACGTCCGGCGATGAACCGGTAGAGGTTTTCCAGTTTGGCGCCCTGTTGCATCAATTCAGGCGGGACATCCAGAATGCGGCCGCTGGCCACATTGGACGCCACAATGCGCAGATCGGCGTCAAACAGCGCGACCCCGACCGGAAGCGCGTCCAGCAATTCCTGCAGGGATTTCGCCCGGTCTTTCGCGGCATCACGCACGGCCAGGTTGGCACGCATGGAGGTCACGGATCGCTCGTTCATGATGCGCTCGGTCACGTCGGAGCCGACACCGCGGTAGCCGGCAAAGCTGCCGTCGGCTCCAAGCACCGGCTCACCACTGACGCTCACAAAGCGCACACCGGCAGGTATTTTGATGCGTATAACCAGGTCGCGAAATGGGCGGTGCGCCTGAACTTCGGCCTTGTGCTGTTCCCAGGTCATGTTGACCGGGCTGGAGTTGGGCAGTTCCCAGCGGGTCTTGCCAAGTTGCGTTCGATGGTTAAAGGTCGAATTCACCTCGTCCGATACGTCGAAATCAACGAACCGGAAATTGGCGTCCTGCTCCCAGAACCAGTCTGATGTGAGTTTGCTCAAGGCGAGGTAACGATCGCGGCGCCAGTCGGACTTGCGCATTTCGGCGACCTGCTGCGAGAGTTCGCGGTGCGCGGCTTGAAGCGCCCCGGTGTCTGCCAGCCCTTGCTTGTTTTGCCGCTGCAGGACGCGGTCGGCGTGGCGGACGATCAGGAACAAAACGCCATACAACAAAAACAGGATGCCCACCACCCTGATGATGGCTGTTTGCTGTGTAGCATTGCCGGCCGCAACATACTCCGAGATGTCCTGGTGCACCTCAAATACACCATCGATCTGCTTGCCCGTGCCCAGACGCAGGGGCAGGTAGCTCGAAACGATGTGGCGATTTTCGAGCTGCTGCCCAAAGGCGCTCAAGTGGTCTTGGCGCGTCATCTCGGTGGCCGTCTTTCCGGCCAGCGCAGCGACAAAACCGGCGTTCTGGCTTCGGTCTTCGCCAATCTGCCGCGCCTCGCTGGAATACACGGTGCGTCCGTCTGGCGTGAAGATTTTGACCTTGATGGTCCGTGAGCCCTTCAGAGCACCGGCCATCAAACCGTGCAATTTCGCAGTTTGGGCATCAACGGCGAGTTGGTAGGTTGAAAGACCCGACGCCAGATCCAGAAACGCTTTCAGGGGTTCCCGGTGGGTGTTGGCCACTATGCGGGTTACTTCTTCATTTCCCGCTTCGCCAAATTTGAACAGAACGGCGGTTGCACGCTGGTTGATCTGCCAGCCAAACCCGATCAACACTACGGCGATCGACAACAGGCTTGCGATCAAGAAGTAGCGTAACAGTTTGAACAAAAGTTCAAATCCTCATTGTTTCAAACACCCGTGCAGCATAACCCAGACTTGCGCCGGTACGGCCAGCGCGCGTACCTAATGTTGTGGATAAGCGGGCATCCCAAATCCGGCATCTTTCAACTGTGCAAGGAGTTTCTCGGCGTTCCCGTTGTCCAGGGCTGTCAGCGGCGGGCGCACTGTTTTCCACCCGGGTTGGCCAGAGAATTCAGCCGCCACCCGTTTCATCGCCGGAATCATCACCAGTGCCTGGAAGATTTTGCGGATCACATCGGCCTTGGCCTGCAACACGGCGCCTTCGGGCGTGCCGCGTGCGGCATACACCGCATGGATGCCCGCCGGGTTCACGTTGGCGGTGGCGCTGATGCAGCCCACACCGCCAATCGCCAGTGCCTGCGTGAGCGGCAATTCGCTGCCGGGGAAGACGTCAAAACCGTCCCGGGCGAACTGGTCAATCATGGCCTTGGTGTTGTCCCACACGCCCGAGGAGTCTTTCACGCCGACCACCGTATCGGGGTAACGTTTGCGCAACATGGCGATGAGGTTCAAGGTGATGGGCACACCCGAAACAGCCGGGATGTGGTACAGATAGACCTTCAGATTCACGTTGCCGACGCGCTCGATCACTTCAGAATAATAGGCGTACAGGCCTTCGTCAGACACACCCTTGAAGTAGAAGGGCGGCAGCATCAGGCAGCCTGCGGCGCCATTTTCAGCCGCGTGTTTTGTCAGCGCCACCGCGTCGGGCAGGGCGCAGGCGCCGGTGCCGGGCATCATGCGGTTCGCCGGAATGCCAGCGGCCAGGAGCGCATCGGTGAGGCTCAGGCGCTCACTGACCGACAGCGACGCCGCTTCCGAATTTGTTCCAAAAATCGCCAACCCTACGTTGTTGGCGATCAACCATTGGCAATGGGCGATGTAACGCTGCACGTCCGGTGCCAGGTTGGGTTTGAAGGGTGTCAGGACGGGAGAAAGTACGCCGCCGATGCGGCCGGAGGGTGCGAGGGACATGGTCGAAGTTCTGGTGGGAGGAAGTATGGGATTCAGGAAAGCAAGGTTGGGCGGCGCGCAGGAATCAAAACAAGCGCAGACGATCATAGTGACATTGGCCTCGCTTTGTTTTTTCGACACCATCGGCAGCGCATCAACCGGACCTGAAAACCTTTTCGTAGTCGCAGCACTGTCTGGCCATGTCCACCATGTCTTTCACCAACCGACTGTCGTTGCCGACCTGAAATGCCGCCACATAGGCGACTGCAGGAATCGGCGGGTCGGTGCGCACGACGCTGAGCAGTTTGGCGCCAATCAGGCCACGCACACCATGCAGGGGCATCGGCGCCACCCCCAAACCTGAAACGGTCAAACCGATCAGGGCAGTGAGGTTGTTGCTGGTCACGTCCTGCACGGCCCGTATGCCGTTGTCGCCTAGCCAGCGACCCAGAATGAGCCCGGCACCCGACAGATTGCCCTGTGTCAACAAGGGGAGCCGCGACAACTCGCCCAAACTCACTACGCGTCGGCTGGAGATCAAACCAGGTTTGCAAAACCACGCGTTTTCGACAGTCGCCAACGGAATCTTGGTGCACCCCGGGAGTTCCAGCGCATCGGGCAGCACAATCACGTCAACCTTGTTTCGGGCCAACTTGGCCGCCAGGTTGACACTCGAATCCACATCGGGCTCGATGATGACATGGGGGTAGCGCTTGCGGATGCGGCCCACCCAAACCGGCAGCCAGGTCAATGCCGTCAGTTCGGTCACGCCGATGCGCACCGTGCGCACCAGCACCTCGGGCCGGCCGAGGCTTTCTTCAATGCGCGAGCGCTGCCTGAGCATCTCTTCGACCTGGGGCCGGATTTCCTGCGCTTTGGCGGTCAGGCGAGCGTCACGATTGCTGCGGTCAAACAGGCGGACATCAAACGCGGCTTCCAGCTCGGCGATGCGTTTGGAGATGGCCGCCTGGCTGGTATGAAGGCGGTCTGCAGCCCGCTGGAAACCTCCGAGCTCACAAATCCAGTGGAAGGCTTCAAGCTGCTTGTAGGTGACCATGGAATTTACATCACTTTTTATGATTGAATTATATAAATAAATATCGCTTTTTATATTTCATCGGATCATCCAGAATCAGCGGCATGAAATCCCATATGAACCTGGTCAATGCAGCGATGGCGGTTGACCCCGTCGGCTGTTTTGAGCGCCTGCGCAACTTGCCGGTTGCCGTGCTCAGCGACAACTTGTCACGGCTGAACGGATGTTCAGGGCTGAATTCCTATGGCGCTCCCGTAAAAATAGTCGGCACTGCGCTGACTGTGAAGACGCGACCCGGTGACAACCTGCTGATTTACAAGGCCATCATGCAACTGCAACCCGGGCACGTGCTGGTGGTCGATGGCGGCGGCGATATTGCCAATGCTTTGGTAGGTGACCTGATCCTGCAATATGCCCTGCAGCGCGGATGCACCGGTTTTGTTGTTGACGGTGCCGTCCGCGACCGGGATGCCTTTGTCAGCCACGGAATTCCCTGCTACGCCCGAGCCCTCAGCCACCGGGGGCCCTACAAATTTGGGCCAGGGCACATCAACGTGCCCGTGGCGATTGGCGGCGACATCATCTCGCCCGGCGACTATGTGGTCGCTGATGCGGATGGTGTGCTCAGTTTTTCTGCGGCAATCGCAGTCGATCTGATCGCCCGCGCTGAAGCCAGCCTGGCCCGCGAACAGGCCATCAGCGCCGAGATTGCCAACGGCCAGGTGGAGCAGGTGTGGATGAGCAAGGTATTGCAACCGCATGGACTGGCCTGATTTTTTGAAGTGGAAGGAACTCAAATGACGAAAAACGTGCGCTCCCTGGACTGGGTAATTTATGGTGCCACCTTGTTGGCCGCAATGGTTGGCTTGAGCGCTGCGGGCCAAGCAGGGGCCCAAACCTATCCCAGCCAGCCCATCCGCTTGGTCGTTCCATGGCCTGCGGGGGGCGCTACTGACCAGCTTGCGCGCATCGTGGCGCAGCCGCTGTCGCAAGCGCTGGGTGTGCCGGTGGTGGTGGACAACAAGGGTGGCGCTGGCGGCAACATCGGCACCACGGCTGTGGCCAAAGACAAACCCGATGGTTACACCCTATTGCTCGCGACCAGCTCCACCAATGCGGCGGGCCCGCACCTGTTTGCCAAACAGGGGTTTGACCCGGCCAAAGATTTCACGGCGGTAATCAACCTGTGTGCTATCCCCAACGTCATGGTGGTGCCTGCCAAATCGCCCTGGAGCAGCCTGAAGGCCTTGATAGATGCGGCCAAACAGTCGCCCGACAAATTCACTTATGGTTCGGCCGGCATCGGCAGCTCACAACACCTGGCCGGTGCGCAGTTCAAGACCACGGCAAACATCGATATCCGGCACGTGCCCTACAAAGGCAGCGGTCCTGCTGCGCAAGACCTGATGGCGGGCCATATTGACATGATGATCGACACGGGCTCGCTGGGTTCTGTCAAGAGCGGCCTGCTCAAGCCACTGGCTGTAGCCAGTGCGAAGCGGCTTGCCGCGCTGCCCAACGTTCCCACTTTCGCCGAGGCGGGCACACCGATGATTGCATCGGCCTGGTACGGCATCATGCTGCCTGCTGGCGCGTCGCCCGATGTGGTGGCCCGCTTGAACAAGGCATTCAACACGCTGCTGCAAGCCCCCGACATCCGTGCAAGGCTTGAAGGCATTGGCGCAGAGATATCCGGTGGCACGGCCGATGATTTTGCGAGGTTTTCACTGGCGGAAATCAAACGGTACGAGGGCATTGTGAAGGTGTCAGGCGCACCCAGAGAGTGAGTCGGCGCAACGACATCAATTCCCGGGCGTTTTGCCTTTACCTTGTGCGGCCCGCAAAAAGTCGAAATCCGCGCCTTGGTCGGCCTGGGTGACAGTCTGCAGGAATAGCTTTTTGTAGCCGCGCGGAGCAGCCGGTTCCGTGATTGGGTTGTCTGCGGCGCGCTTCGCCAACTCTTCGGCTGACACCAGCAGGCTGATTTCCCGGTTCGAAATCGACAGGCGAATGCGGTCGCCATTTTGCACGTGCGCCAGCGGCCCGCCCACCGCCGACTCGGGCGTGACGTGCAACACGATGGTGCCGTAACCGGTACCGCTCATGCGGCCGTCGGAGATGCGCACCATGTCTTTCACGCCCGCGCGCGCAAGCTTCATGGGGATGGGCAGGTAACCCGCCTCGGGCATGCCGGGCGCGCCTTTGGGGCCGATGTTCTTGAGCACGAGGATGTCGTCAGCCATGACATCCAGGTCGGGATCATCGATGCGATTGGCCAGATCTTGCGCGTTTTCAAATACTACGGCGCGGCCTTCGTGCTCCATCAGTTTCGGGTCCGCCGCAGACTGTTTAATGATCGCGCCGCCAGGCGCCAGGTTTCCGTAAAGCACAGCAATGCCGCCTTGCGGGTAAATGGGGTTGCTGAACGGACGCACCACGTCCTGTTTGAAACCCGGGCCCTGGGCTTCGAGCTCTTCACCCAGGGTGCGGCCCGTGACCGTCAGCGCGTCGAGTTTGAGCAGCGGCTTGAGTTCACGCAGCAGGGTTGCCATGCCACCTGCATGGTGGAAATCTTCCATGTAATGTTGGCCGGAAGGTTTCAAATCCAGCAGCACCGGCGTGTCGTGGCCCATCCGGTCCAGCGCGGGCAAATCCAGATCCAGCCCCATGCGTCCGGCGATGGCTGCCAGATGCACCAGCGCGTTGGTCGAACCGCCAATCGCCAGCAACACACGCAAGGCATTTTCAAACGCGGCGGGGGTGAGTATCTTGTCGATAGTCAAACCGTCCACTGCCATCTGAACGGCCCGCGCGCCGGTTTCCTCGGCGATGCGGATGCGGTCCGCCGTGACCGCAGGCGGCGATGCGCCGCCAGGCACCGTCATGCCTAACGCCTCGGCAATACACGCCATGGTGCTGGCGGTGCCCATCACCGAGCAGGTGCCCACGCTGGCCACGAGCTGGTTGTTGACCCCGTCAATTTCTTCGCCGTCAATCTCGTTGGCCCGGAACTTGGCCCAATAACGGCGGCAATCGGTGCATGCGCCTACCCGTTCGCTGCGGTGCGAGCCGGTGAGCATGGAGCCGGTGATGAGCTGAATGGCGGGCAAGTTGGCCGACGCCGCGCCCATGAGCTGCGCCGGCACGGTCTTGTCGCAGCCGCCAATCAGCACCACCGCGTCCATCGGCTGCGCCTTGAGCATCTCCTCGGTGTCCATGGACATCAGGTTGCGCAGGAACATGCTGGTGGGCGACGCGAAGCTTTCGTGGATGGAAATGGTGGGGAAATCCATCGGCAGCCCACCGGCCATCAAAATGCCGCGCTTGACCGCCTCGATCAGTTGCGGCATGTTGCCATGGCAGGGGTTATAGGCACTGCCGGTATTGGTGATGCCGATGACGGGACGGTTGAGCGCCTTGTCGGTATACCCCGCGCCCTTGATGAAGGCCTTGCGCAGAAACAGCGAGAAGCCAGCGTCGCCGTAACTGGTGAGGCCTTTTTTCATGCCACGGGGCGGCGCGGCCTTTTTGTCGTCTTGGGAGCTGTTGTTCATGGCGCGTTGGCTGGGGTGATTCCGGGTGATCAAATAAAGTGAGCCTATTGTCTGTCTGAAAGTATGGCTGCCAGCGCCAAGGGGTAAAGTTCAACGTTGGCGGCCAGTTTGGCCTCGATATTTCAGCCTTGATTCAGACCATTCCCATGAAAATCTACAAAATAGCCTGCATCCCCGGCGACGGCATTGGCAAAGAGGTGGTGCCAGCCGGCCAGGCGGTGCTTGAAGCCCTGGCCTCGTCGGTTGGCGCGTTCAAATTCAATTTCGAAAATTTCGGCTGGGGTGGCGACTGGTACCGCGCCCACGGCGAAATGATGCCGCAAAACGGCTTGGACGCGCTGCGCGAAAAGGACGCCATTTTGTTCGGCTCGGCGGGCGACCCCCACATTCCGGACCACATCACGCTGTGGGGTCTGCGCCTCAAAATTTGTCAGGGCTTTGACCAATACGCCAATGTGCGTCCCACACGCATCCTGCCTGGCATTGATGGGCCCTTGAAAAACTGCAAACGTGAAGACCTCAACTGGGTCATCGTGCGTGAAAACTCGGACGGCGAATATTCAGGAGTGGGAGGCCGCGCGCACCAGGGCCACCCGATCGAGGTGGCCACCGACGTGAGCATGATGACCCGCGCCGGTGTGGAACGCATCATGCGTTTCGCGTTCAAATTGGCCGCATCACGACCGCGCAAACTGTTGACGGTCGTCACCAAATCCAATGCGCAGCGCCACGCCATGGTGATGTGGGACGAAATTGCGTTGCAAATCAGCACGGAGTTCCCCGGCGTCACCTGGGACAAAGTGCTGGTGGACGCCTGCACCGACCGCATGGTGAACCGCCCGGCCACGCTGGATACCCTTGTGGCCACCAATCTGCACGCTGACATCCTCTCGGACCTTGCCGCCGCGCTGGCCGGCAGCCTGGGCATTGCGCCCACCGGCAACATCGACCCCGAGCGGCGTTACCCCAGCATGTTTGAGCCGATCCACGGCTCGGCCTTTGACATCATGGGCAAAGGCCTGGCCAATCCTGTGGGCACGTTCTGGAGCTGCGTGATGCTGCTGGAGCACCTGGGCGAAGCGGCCGCGGCGCAAACCCTGATGGCGATCATTGAGCAGGTCACCGCAGACAAGTCCCTGCACACCGGCGACTTGGGCGGCACCGCCACCACTGCCCAGGTCACGCAGGCTGTGTGCGCACGCATTGCCGACAGCGCGGCGAGCAAAGCTGCCTGAATCCAGCCACTGAATCAAAACCAGCTTCAACCGGTGACACCTATGTCCAGCTCAACCCTCGACTCAGCAACGCTTGTGGATTCTCCCGCAGGCTCGCCCCATACGATCCGCATGCACGCGCTGGACAACGTGGCTATCGTCGCGAATGACGGCGGTTTGCCTGCGGGCAGCGTGTTGCCTTCGGGTTTGAAACTGGTGGACAAAGTGCCGC
The DNA here is from genome assembly GCA_031379255.1 of Rhodoferax sp. GTDB lineage: Bacteria > Pseudomonadota > Gammaproteobacteria > Burkholderiales > Burkholderiaceae_C > JANYCG01. The sequence goes on from JANNEZ010000487.1 coordinate 10,836, forward strand.
AGGGTCACAAGGTCGCGCTGGTGAATCTGGCCGCCGACGGGGCCGTGATCCGCTACGGCATCCCGATTGGTTACGCCCTCAAAGACATTCCAGCTGGCAGCTGGGTGCACGAGCGCCTGCTGAAAATGCCCGACGCGCGGGAACTGGTGAACCTTCCGATGGCAACCGTCAAACCGGCGCCGCAGCCTGCCCTCGACGGCTATACCTTTGAAGGCTACCGCAATGCCGATGGCTCGGTGGGCACACGCAATATCCTGGCGATCACGCAAACCGTGCAGTGTGTGGCGGGTGTGACTGACTTCGCCGTGCAGCGCATCAAGGCCGAGCTGCTGCCGAGGTTTCCGAATGTGGACGACGTGGTGGCGCTGGAACATGGCTACGGCTGCGGCGTGGCGATTGACGCACCAGGTGCCGAGATACCCATCCGCACGCTGCGCAATATCAGCCTGAACCCCAACTTTGGCGGCGAGGTGATGTTGGTGAGCCTGGGATGCGAAAAACTGCAACCCGAGCGCCTGATGCCGCCGGGCACGATCCCTCTGATTGACGAGCGGGCTGAAGAGCAGCCGCTGGACGTAGTTTGTTTGCAAGACGATGCACATGTCGGCTTCATGTCGATGGTCGATTCGATCATGCGTCAGGCTGCTTTGCACCTCGCTCGCCTGAACGCCCGCACGAGAACGACCGTGCCCGCCAGCGA
>JANNEZ010000543.1:0-6972 GCA_031379255.1 Rhodoferax sp.
GTTATCGACAAATATCGCCTGCACCTGTCTCAAGAATTGAGGCCAGTGCAATGGTGACGGCGTTCGCCAGCGATCCTCCCCCCAGATACCCGCTGGCGATTGGCGGGCCTGTTCGTGTCGCGCGCTCAGGTCCGCCACCCTTTCTCCGATCCCGCCGCGTGGCCGGGGAATTGGTCCGGAGGCGCGCTCGCGGCGGGTCTCTCCTAGGTGGCGCTTCCGGACCGCCCATAGCGCAGTGTACGGAGTATCGCCGATGAAATCCGCCGCAGCGGTTTGCGTTACCGCACCGGAAATTAGCGTTACTTTGGAAATGATCGCGCAAGCTGCGCGGTCAAAGCCGGCGAAGATTTTGGCGCTGGAAACCGGGCTCAGCCCGAGCCGCATATACGACCTGCGCAGCGCGCGCTTTGGCTGCACGGCGGCGCACCTATTCGCCCTGGCCCAGGCTTATCCGCCGCTGGCGCGCGCGGTCCAGGCCGCGCTCTCAGGCGAGGCGCACGCGGGCAGCGCCGCTGCAATGGACGCAATCGTCAGGGGGCTGAGGAAATGAGCAAACCTAAAAGGAGCACCACATGGCGAAACGCATAACTTCCGACCCTGACGTTTCTGGAACCATCGCAAAGCGCGGGCGCAAGCGGGCGAGCGACGCCTTCTCTGACGCTTCGAAGGTCAACGGCCACAAGGCGCAAACCATCCTTCCTGCGCTGGATCACAACGGTCCGAAGGCGCGCGATCTGTTGCACTATTTCAACACGTGCAAGGGCCTCAAAGCCAAGGCGGACGAGATCAACGCGCATTATCGAAACGCGCTCAAGGGAGCCAAGGAAGCTGGCGTCGAGCCCGCGATCATTGTGGCCGCGATGCGCTGGGAGAAACGCGACCCCGAAGAAGCGCGGCAATATTTCAAGGCGCTTAAGGCGATGTTCGATGCGACCGGCCAGGAAATCCAACTCGACATGTTCGACGCGAGTGGCGTCAGCCGGGCGGCGCAAATCTTCGATGACGGCGTGAAGGCCGGACAGCGGGGCGTTGGATCGACGGAAGGCCCACACGACGAAAACACACCAAACGGGCAGACATGGCTGAGCGGTTGGCACGAAGGCCAGCGCCCATTGCGCGAAGGCTTCGGGGCAAAAGCGGAAGTGGAAAGCGCGGCGGCATGATCTTGGCCTTGGACATTTCCGGTCACACAGGTTGGGCGTTCGGGGACGGCGTTGACGCGCCGTCCTACGGCACGTTCCACCTGCCATCGACCGGCGATGACCTTGGCCGTTACGGCGCGGCGTTCCTGCGCTGGCTTGAGTCGATGCTGATCAACCACAAACCGCGCGAAGTGGTTTTCGAAGCCCCGTTCATTGGAAAGATCGCGCGCCGCCCTCGCGACCTGCGCAAGTTGTTCGGGTTGGGCTTCGTGGCCGAAACCGTCGCCGCATGTTGTGGCGTTCCGATTTCCGAAGTTCCGGTCGGCACGTGGCGCGCTGCATTTCTCGGGCGGCATTACCCGCGCCAAGCGACGCGCGACGAACTCAAGCGCGCCGTCATCGACGGGTGCCGCCTGCGAGGTTGGAATCCTTTAGACGATAATGCGGCGGACGCGCTCGGAATCCTAGATTACGCCCTCGGTCTGCGCCGCCAGGGATACGCCGCGCATTCTTTCCTCGCGACGATGGGGGCCGCGTCATGACCAATTGCACTTCTTGGACCGCGCCGGAAGACGAAATGCTGGCGGCTTGCCTGAAACGCGGCCTAAGTTTCGGCGAGATGGCCCCTATTGTTGGCCGCGCCAGAAACGCATGTATTGGCCGCGCGCACCGGTTAAAACTGGTTGCCGATAAAGCGTTGGTTGCGAAGCGTGCGCAAATGCCGCGCACAAAAAGGCTGGCGGTCACGCCAAAGCGCCCTCCGCCCGCGCCGTTGACCGAACCGCCGGCGCTCGGCGCGCGCAATGACCTCGTGGCCCCTGTCGGTTGCAACTTTATTCACGGCGCCATTGGCGTCGATGCACAGTTCTGCGGCCATCCGGGCTCGCCATGGTGCCACTATCACCGCAGCATCGTTTATGTGCCAGAGCGCGTGCGCGTGGCGGTCTTCAGACGGGCGTGGGCCGCATGACCCAGCAAGAGCGCATCGATGAACTTGAGGCTGAACTCGCCTTGCGCAAGTGCGAGGATGTGATCTGGCGCCTGCCCGAAGCGCGTGACGTACGATTCACCCCGGCCGAACGTGTGATCGTGAAAACCTTGCGCGGATCGCTTGGCGAATTTCTGCCGCACGACCGGTTAGTTGACGCCCTTCAAGCGCAGCGCATGCGCTCAACGCCAACCAACGACACGCTCAAGGTGCTGATTTCCCGCATACGGAGAAAAATCCAGCAGACGACTCTGAAAATCGAAACGTCTTATTGCGCCGGTTATCGCCTCGTCAGGCGCGAGGGCTCCCAATGAACAGATGGACAGCAGGAGAGGACGACAAGCTCACAGCGCTCATCGAGGCCAAGGAGGCCCCTTTTATATGCCAATGACCCCACAGCGGCGCGTCGATCCGCCGCCCATGCACTCGCGCAAGCAAACGATCATCGGCGACGCCAAGGTCCTTGAACCGGTTGTTTTAAGCGCGCGCGCCGCCACATCCGCACCTACGGACAAGATTTCGATTGAGCGTGGGATTCCTGCGCCTGTTTTGCACGCCAGAAACAAATATCCGTTCCAGGAAATGCTGGTCGGCGACAGCTTTTTCTGCACGCAGAAAGATGGCAGCGTTTCGAGTTCCGCCGCGTGGGTGCAAAAAAAACATGGGTTCAAGTTCACATGTCGCATCGTTGTCGAAAACGGGGTGAAGGGCACGCGGTGCTGGAGGGTCAAATGACGCTTCAATTGGTGCAACCGCCTTCGCATGCGCCGCACGACGTTGAGGTCGAGCAGGCGTTGATTGGAACGCTTCTGGCCGACAGCGCGCAGGTCGACGAGGTGAGCGGGTTTCTGAAACCGGAGCATTTTTTCGAGCCTCTGCATGGGCGGATTTACAAATCCATTCTTGCGTGTCGGGCCGCCGGTCGTCCGGCCTCGGTACAATCGTTAAAGCAGGAATTCTCGTTCGATCGCGCGCTGGCGGAGCTGGGCGGGGTCAGATACATAATGGCTTGCGTGGACACGGCGCCGACGACGATCCACGGCGCGCACTTTGGCCGATTGACCTACGACTTCGCAACCAAGCGCGCGCTGATTGAACTCGCTGCGGACATCGACGCCGTAGCGAAAGACACGCCCTCGGAGTGGTCGTCCGGCGATCTCATGCAAATGGCCGAGAGCAAAATATCGGAACTCAGCCGCCAGATCGAATTCCGGGGCACGGACACGTTCAAGCATATCGGCGGGCTCGCCAACAAAGTTGTCGACGACTGTATTGCAAAAGTCGTCCAGCCTTCGGTGTTGTTCGGGCTTCGCGCGCTCGACGATCTGACTGGCGGAATGCACGAACAAGAAGTCATAGTCGTTGGCGGGCGCCCTGGCATGGGCAAGACCGCGTTCGCCGCGCAAGTCGCCATGAACGCCGCAGAGCAAGGTCATGCCGTGGCGTTTTTCTCCATGGAAATGCCAGCCGTCGCAATCGTCCAAAGGTGTCTCACGTCTATCGCATACCGGCAGGGGTCCAGGATCGCCTACGAGGCGCTGCGCAAGGGCCGAATGGATGTTGGAGACGCCGACGCCTTGGTCCGCGCAAATGCGGAATTCACCGGGCTACCGATTTGGATTCACGAAGGCCGAACGCAAAAACCCTCGAGCATTTTAAGCGAAGCCTACCGCATGCAGCGCCAAGCTGAGCAGCAAGGCCAGCGCCTCGGGCTCATTATCGTCGACCACATTCAGAAGGTGCTTCCGGAGCGCGATATGCGTGGCAACAAGGTGGCGGAAGTCACCGAGGTATCCGACGCCCTCCAAAAAATGGCGGGTGCTCTCAAGTGCCCTGTGATCGCCCTGTCGCAACTCAACCGCGGCGTTGAGGGCCGGGAAGACAAGCGCCCGGAACTTCGTGACCTTCGCGAATCTGGATCGATCGAACAGGACGCCGACGTGGTGCTGCTACTGCACCGCGAGGCGTATTACCTCAAGAAAAAAGAGCCTGACCCTTACCGCGACACGGCCAAACACAACGAGTGGATGGCCAAGTGGCGCGAGTGCCGCAACCAATTGGAAATCCAAGTCGCCAAGCAGCGCAACGGGCCCGAAGGCAAGGCCGAAGTCTTTTTCGACGCACCTTCAAGCGCAATCAAGGACAAGTGAAAAATGGCTAGAGATTTTGGGAAAATCCGCGCCACATTTTGGACCGATGAGCGCCTGCAAGGGCTCGGGCGCGGAGTTCGCGAAACCGCCTGCTATCTTCTGACGAGCGAGCACACAACAGCGCTTGGCGCGTTCAGATTACCCCTCGCATATATCGCGGACGACCTCGGATTGACGGCTGATGAGGTTCAGTCCGACATCATCGCACTTCAAGGCTGTGGCTGGTTAATCTACGACCACAACACCAAGGTGGTCTTTGTGAAACGGTTTCTAAAGCACAACGTTCCGGAGAATGTGAACGTCTGGAGGCATATCGGAAGCCTTCTCAAAGCGTTACCGAACTCTTTCTCGGCATACGATGAGGTCAGAAATACCGTTCCCGAAGAGTTCCGAAAGGGTATCGAAACCGTTCCCAAACAGTCTCGAATACCTGAGCCTGAGCCTGAGCCTGAGCCTGAGCCTGAGCCTGAGCCTGAGCCTGAGCCTGAGCCAAGTTTAGAGGCGCGCGCTGAAAAAAGCGCGCTTCCAAAAACTGACGTCAGCCCAATTTCAAAACCAAAATCAGATCGCGGAGCACGTTGGCCGAAAGACGCAATCGTCGTTGAAGCTTGGATCGATGACGCTCGAAAAAAACGCTCTGAGCACGGCTTGCCGCCGGTCGATCTTCGGTTGGAGGCCGAGCGGTTTGCAAATTATTGGGCTTCGAAAAGCGGTGGAAACTCAACAAAACTTGACTGGCACCTAACGTGGATAAATTGGGTTTTGAAAGCGGAAGTTTGCAGAAAGGCAGGGCAAAATGGACAGTACGGAAATTTCCAAGACACCGCTCGTGAGTGGCTTTCAGAGCAAGAGCCCCGGGCCTTACAGCAACTCGAAAAAGGTTGATATCGTTCGTGTTCTCGCCATTTTGGACGGCAACTTTCAAATGCGCCGAACGCCTGAGCAGCAACGAATTATTCTCGAATTATGGACGCAAGAACTAGCCAAATTCGATCCGGAAACGATCCGGAACGCGGCCTTAAATCTTTGCCAACGCTCCAGGTTTTTCCCTGTCTTGGCGGAGATTATCGATGTTTGCTCAAAGCTGAATGAACTCGTTTACGAGGCCACGCCGCACCAAAACGACCCTGCGTGGTCATATCGCGTTGCAGCCTGGCGAGAGGACGGTTACTGGGCTGAAAACTGGGGACCTGAGCCAAATTCACCAGCCTTCAAAGCCAAACACCTGGTGGAGGCCGCCGCTTGAATGCCGAGCCTTTTGTCCTGCTTTGGACCAAGCCAAAACTTGAATTCCGGCTACGCGATCACCTCGCCGCAGAGGGCCACGACGTGGTTTGCCCGATCCACAGGCTGGCCACGCGGGTCGACCGGCGCATGTTTCGATCATGGGCGCCCACCGTCGTCGAGCGCCCGCTGTTGCCGCGGTATCTGTTCCTCCGCTGGGCCGATGTCCGCCTCAGCTCGCGCATCCTGAGCCATCTCCGCCAACGCGATTTCATCACCGTAGCCCAGGATGGCGAGGCCAAGCTGATCGACGCCCGAGTGGTGGAGCGCCTGCGCGGCTTCGTCCTAGATGAAACGCGGCCCAAGGAGGCCAATCCAAAACTTAGGGTAGGTAGAGCCGCCAAGATCGTCTCGGGGGCCTCAGAGGGCCACCGTTGCAATATTACGAGGCAGTTCCGTGGGGTACATGGCGGATGGCTATACGAGGTCGAGCTGCCCGCCGTGATCGGAACCTTTCTCGCAACCTTGGCCGAGGAAGCACTGGCAGCGGCATAGCCCTTGTGCAAAGGCAACACATGTGGCATATGGGTTGTGGTCTCTGCGCTTGTTGGGAGTTCCCTCGGCGCACCCTGTTCGCCAAGTTTACTGAGCGAACGCGCGTGCAGCGCTTTGGCTGCAAACAAAACAACACAACATGAGAATGCAGACACCGCGCTTCCGGCCACAAGTGGCGCGGACGCAGAGCCTTACTGATTTACCGAAAATCGCTGACCCGCACTACGCTAGTCAGGATCATTTTCGTTGGCGCGCAATGGTCCTGCATGCTGCTCATAATCAATGCCAGTGGCCGGGCTGCGCCGCCCGGCACCCTGAGACAAAGTTGATTGCTGACCACATCCTCGAAATAAGGGATGGCGGTAGCAAAATCGACCCTGCAAATGGGCAGGCGCTCTGCCAAATGCACCACAACATCAAGACCGGGCGAGCGAGGGGATTCCGGTTTGGATACACCCCGCAAGGGCAGGTTCATCCGGATTGGTTTCGCAAATCGCATGTGCCATTGACGATTGTCTGCGGGCCGCCCGCTGCTGGCAAGACCACGTACGTCGAAGCGCATCGCGGACCGAATGACCTGGTGATCTGCTTCGACACCGTTGCTCGCCGCCTATATGGCGGCACTCGCCGTCGCAACGTGCTGACGCCAGATCAGATCGGCGGCGCGCTGTATGCACGCAACGAGTTGATATCGACGCTGTTTCACAAAGGCGCAGCGGCACAATGGCCAGCCGCATGGCTCATAGTTTCAGAGCCTTCCGCCCATTGGCGCAAATGGTGGGCCGACATGCTTCAACCCATCGCGATCATTGTCATCGCCACACCGGCTGACGCTTGCAAGGCGAGGGCTAAGGTGGACGCAGCAGACGGCGACGAGCGCAGCCGCATAGCGCTCAAGTCAATCGACGGCTGG
>JANNEZ010000545.1:0-5114 GCA_031379255.1 Rhodoferax sp.
GTGTCGCCGAACTACAAGGCGATCAAACACCACATCAAGGAAGCCTCCAACACCTACAAGGTCGATTACGAGCTGCTGCAGGCGCTGATTGCGGCGGAATCGGGCTTTGACGTCGGCGCCGTGTCGCCCAAAGGCGCCATCGGCCTCATGCAACTCATGCCCGACACCGCGCGCCGTTACGGCGTCGAGGGCGACAAGAAAATGTCGCTGGAGCGCAAACTCAATGATCCGAAAATCAATGTGCGCGCCGGCACGCGCTATTTGCGCGACCTGATCGCCATGTTCCCCGGCCAGCTGGAGCTGGCGCTGGCCTCCTACAACGCCGGTGAAGGCGCGGTGCAAAAAGCGGGCAACAAGATTCCAAATTACAAAGAAACGCAAAACTACGTTAAAACCGTGATGCAGCTCTACATGGGCCTCAAGCCGCCGAAAGCCATCACGGCAGAACGCCTGAAATTTGCCACCCGCGTGCGCATGGAAATGTTGGGTGGCGCAACCGGCCGGCGCAACATGCTGGCGCCGTTTCCGCCGGGCGGCGAGCCGTCCAGCCAGGCGCCTGGCAGTTTTCCCCACAATGTCCCGGGCAACAGCCTGGTCGAGCCACCCCCAGCCACCATCTCACCGGGCTGATACTGTCCATCAATGACCGATCTTTTCGCCGCTGCTCCAGGCAGCGCAGCCGCCGCTGACGGCGACGACAACCTCAACCTGGCCACTTACGCGCAGCGTGCCTACCTCGAGTACGCGCTCTCGGTCGTCAAGGGCCGCGCCTTGCCCGATGTCTGCGACGGCCAGAAGCCGGTGCAAAGGCGCATTTTGTACGCCATGCAGCGCATGGGCCTGGGTTTTGGCGGGGCCAACGGCAACGCTGGCGCCAAGCCGGTCAAGAGTGCGCGGGTGGTGGGTGACGTCTTGGGCCGCTTTCACCCGCACGGCGACCAGTCCGCCTACGACGCGCTGGTGCGCATGGCGCAAGATTTCTCGCAGCGCTACCCGCTGGTCGATGGCCAGGGCAACTTTGGCTCGCGCGACGGCGACGGCGCAGCCGCCATGCGTTACACCGAAGCGCGGCTGGCCAAAATCACCAGCCTGTTGATGGGCGAGATCGACGAAGGCACGGTTGACTTCATCCCCAACTACGACGGCTCCACCGAAGAGCCGGCCCAGTTGCCAGCGCGACTGCCGTTCAACCTGCTCAACGGAGCCAGCGGCATCGCGGTGGGCCTGGCCACTGAAATCCCGAGCCACAACCTGCGCGAAGTGGCCGACGCCTGTGTGGCGCTGATCAAGTCGCCGAATTTGAGCGAGGAAGAACTGCTCTCGCTGATCCCTGGGCCGGACTACCCCGGCGGCGGCCAGATCATCAGCAGCGCGACCGACATCGCCGACGCCTACCGCAGCGGGCGCGGTTCGCTCAAGGTGCGCGCGCGCTGGAAGATTGAAGAGCTGGCGCGCGGCCAGTGGCAACTGGTGGTGACCGAGCTGCCGCCGGGCGTGAGCACACAAAAGGTGCTCGAAGAAATTGAAGAGCTGACCAACCCGAAGGTCAAAGCCGGCAAAAAGGCCCTGAGCCTGGAGCAAAACCAGGCCAAGGCGACCATCCTTGCGGTGCTGGACGCGATCCGCGATGAGTCGAACAAAGACGCCGCCGTGCGCCTGGTGTGCGAGCCCAAAACCAGCCGCATCGAACAGCAAGAGCTGATCACCACGCTCTTGGCGCACACCAGCCTGGAGACCTCGGCGCCGATCAACCTCACCATGGTTGGGCTCGACGGCCGCCCGACGCAGAAGTCGCTGCGCCAGATGCTCAGCGAGTGGATCGAGTTCCGCCAGACCACCATCGAGCGGCGTTCGCGCCATCGGCTGGCCAAGGTGCAGGACCGCATCCACATCCTCGAGGGGCGGCAAATTGTGCTGCTCAACATTGATGAAGTGATCGCCATCATCCGCAAGAGTGATGAGCCCAAACCGGCTTTGATCGCGCGCTTCAAATTGAGCGACCGGCAGGCTGAAGACATTCTTGAAATCCGCCTGCGCCAGCTCGCGCGGCTCGAAGCCATCAAGATCGGGCAGGAGCTTAAAGAACTGCGCGAGGACGCGAAGAAGCTCGAAGAAATCCTCGGCAGCCCGGCCGCGCTCAAGCGCCTGATGGTGCGCGAGATTGAGTTGGATGCGAAGGCCTTCTCCGATGGGCGCCGCACCTTGATCCAAAGCGAAAAAAAGGCGGTTCTGGAAGTGAAGGTGGTGGACGAGCCGGTCACTGTGGTCATCAGCGAAAAAGGCTGGGTGCGCTCGCGCACCTTGCACGGGCACGCGCCCGACAGCTTTGCCTTCAAGGCGGGCGACGCGCTCTACGGCACGTTTGAATGCCGCACCGTCGACACACTGCTGGCTTTTGGCAACAATGGCCGCGTTTATTCGGTGCCGGTGTCAAGCTTGCCCGGCGCGCGTGGCGACGGCCAGCCCATCACCACGATGATCGAGCTGGAGCCCGGCACACAGCTCCAATATTATTTTGCCGCCGCAGCCGAGGCCGTGTTGCTGCTCAGCAGCTCAGGCGGTTACGGCTTTTTGGCCAAGGTGGAGAACATGACCTCGCGCCCGCGCGCAGGAAAAGCCTTTATCACCTGCCAGGAGGGCGAATCGATTTGCGCGCCGTCGGTGGTGTCGGGCGTCGTGGTGTCTGCGCCAGCGCTTGGCGAGGCTGGAAGTGCCAATGGCGGTGGCAACGGCAACTTCGGCGCAAGCCAGGGCGTGGCCCAGGCCATCAAACCGGCAAGCCACGTCGCTTGCGCCTCCACGGGCGGGCGCATCCTCACGTTTGAGATCGCTGAACTCAAAGCGATGGCCAACGGCGGCCGCGGCCTGATGCTGATCGACCTGGAGCCCAAAGACAGCCTCGCGGGCGCAGCCGCCTACACGCGCAGCGTGCGCATTGACGGCGTTGGCCGTGGCGGCAAGGCACGCGAGGAAACCCTTGAAATCAGAAGCCTCAACAATGCGCGGGCACTTCGGGCCCGCAAAGGCAAAGTGGCGGATTTGGGGTTCAAACCGGTGGCGGTCAAGCGGGTGGAATAGCAGGTTTTTAAAATAATTAACACCCATGTTAATTATGACATTCAAAAGTGTCTTTTTTTACGGTTTTTGATAAAAATAGGCATCTAAGTCCCGAATAATATGAATAGTTTGCTATATTTATTATAGTAAATATAAATCAAACTCCAGCAACCAACCAAGCTCTCGATAATTCAGCCCGGTGAATCGTGGCGCTTAAATTTTCCCCCAATTTGGTGCATTTCCTTGGGCTTCGCTCACTTGGCGTCTCCATCCCATTCGCCCCGCGAGAAATTCGGTATTCCGTCGCCTCACTGCCGTTCAATGGCGCGTCACTGCGGGGCCCCCTTGGCGCGATAAGCCCGCCTACACCGGCAGAGCTGCGAGCCAGGGCCCGGCATCGCGGATTTGCAGCGCCCCGAAATCCGCTTGGACTTTGCATTCACGCAGAAGTTGCACCACTTGGGCTTGGGGCCATTGGATGGCAAAGCGGCTCAAGGTCTGGTGCGGTTTGGCATCAGAGAGTTTGCATTCCACCAGATGGGTCAGGGTCTCGCCTTCACTGAGGCAGAAGTCGACTTCGGCTTCGTCCTTGGTGCGGATGTAATGCAGGTCAACTTGGGCGCCGCGTGTGTCTTGCTGCCATTGAACGTTCTTCAGCAGATGGCAGGCCACCAGGTTCTCAAATCGCAGCCCTGCGTCGCCCAATACCAGGCCAGTGTCGTAAAAATACACTTTGGGCGCTTGCAGGGTGGCGCGCGCGATGTTCCGATGCCAGGGGCGCACGGCGAAAACGATAAACAAGGCTTCGAGAATCGCGAGGTATTTGGCCAGTGTTGTGGGTGCCAGGGACAAGTCGCGCGCCATTGAAGCCAGCGACAAAGGCGAGCCCACGCGCGAGCGCAGCATTTCAGCGAACAGACGCATGGCGTTGACCTCGTGCAAGCGCGAAAACTCCAGCACGTCTTCGCGCACCAAGCCGGCAAAATAGTCGGTGCGCCAGCGCTGCGCCTCGGTGTCACTGGCAGCCAACGCGGGTTCCGGGAAGCCCCCGCGTTGCAACAGGTGCGTGAGCGCTGCGGCCGGCGTTGCGCGCGCCTGCTGGCACCATTCGCGCACTGACAGCGGATGCAGGCGCAATTTGAAAAATCGCCCTGCCAGGGATTCACCGTCTTGGCGGAAAGTGTCCATGCGTGCGCTTCCAGTGACCAACACCGACTGGCCGTCCGCGCGGCCATCGCAAACCCCTTTGAGCCAGCTTTTCCAGTCCGGCATTTTGTGGATTTCGTCCAACACCAGGAGCGAGGCGCTTTGCCGCCAGTTTTGCGCCTGGATCACCGCCCGGTGCGCGGCTACGTCAAAGTTTAGGTATTGGCCGTTGGGGTGCTCGGCCAGCAGTTGCTGGCTTAAGGTGGTTTTCCCGACTTGGCGAGGGCCGGTCAACAACACCATTTTTTTCAGCAAATCCTGACGGACTTGGGTGTCGAGATAGCGATTCATGCGACTATTTTCTCATTATTTGGATGAAAGTCGCGACTTTTGTCCAATATTAAAAATTTAAGCCGCCTCAGGTCTTGAACTCCGCAATGTCCGGCTTGCTGCCCCACATGCAAAAGCTGCTGGGTTCAAAGGGGAACTGGCGCGGCCGGTAGCCGCCTTCTTCGTCAGCGCGTGTGATGGTGCGCACGCCGGCTGAGAATTCGTAAATCAGCCCGTCGGGGCCTTCGAAATACAAAAAGCGCGCGCCCGAGGTGGGGTGCCGCCCGGGGCCAAAAACAATCTTCACGCCTTGGTCCTTGAGCAGGTAATACGACCGCATGATGTCGTCCTGACTCTCGACCTGGTGGTTGATGTGCTGGATGCCGCCGTGGGTGGTGGGAAAGAGCGCGATCTTGTGGTGCACCTCGTCTATGCGCAACAGCGCCGCGTCGCCGATCCAGTCGCTCACCTTGGCGCTGCACACGCCGGTCCAGAAGGCCTCGTCGCGCTTCGGGTTGCTGCTGCACAGGCCAACGTGGCTGAAACCGGTGACGCCGGCGTCGCGCGCGCCGTGGTAACGC
>JANNEZ010000031.1:0-8413 GCA_031379255.1 Rhodoferax sp.
CATGGTGAAAAAACTGTGCAGGATCTGGTACACCATCATGTAGTTTTTCTGCTGGAAACTGGCATGGGAGATACCCGCCATCACGCTGAACTGCTTGTTCATGTTGGGCAGCAGTTTGTAGAAGTTGATCAGGTCATCGAGCCCCGCAATGCCGTCGTGCTCTCCGCGCAGGATGATGGCGGGCGCGGTGATCTTGCGCGGGTCCAGCAGCGGCAGTTTGGAGCACATGTCCACATAGGTGCCGGTGGGCATGGAGTCGTCGAGCGTCAAAATCGCGTCGGCAAAGGCCTCCACCGTCGCCGCATCGGCCGTGCCGGGATGGTCGCGCTGGAAGATGCTGTGCACAAAAGGCCGGTCAATCGGGCGGCGGTTTTTGGCCAGGAACTCCGGCAGTTTTTTCCTGCGCTGCTCCAGTGTGGGGCTGCCCTCGCCGGTCCAGACAAACGCGTCCAGCGCGAGTTTGCTGACACGCTCCGGATGGCGCTCGCAAAACAGCGCCGCTTTCAGCGCCCCGCTGGAGATGCCATAAAACAGCATCGACTTCACGCCGGTCTGCGCCATCACGTAGGCGCTGCCCGCCGCGAGGTCGTCGGAGCCATTGCTGATGTCGCTGTTGATGTCGCGGAATTTGCTGGAACGCCCATAACCCTCGTTGTCCATGGTCCAGGTGTCGAAGCCCGCATGGGCAAACCAGTCCATCGCCGAAGACCAGGGCCGCCCGGGCACATTCAGGTCAAAGGTCGGCTGTGACGCCATCGAGGAGCCGTGCACAAAGAAAATCACGCCCAGTTTCGGCACCGCCGGATTGGCTTTTTTCTCCCATAAAAACAGCTTGACCTCGCCCTCAGGCGTGATACGGCTCGTCCAGTGTTCAGTGCCACCGGACCAGATCACCTTAACCATTGAATGTCTCCTTGCAAGTCACGAATCGTATCGCCAGAGGCGGCATTCCAGCCTGCGCTTTTCTGAAATTCACCCTTCCACCACCTCGCCGTCCAGCGCCTGCAGCAGGTCAGGCATCATGGCCGACAGCTCACTCGTGGCAATCGCCACATCGGCGTCAAAACCGTCGTCTTTGCCCTTTGCCGCGTTGCCCTCAAACACCACGTCCAGAAACGCCAGTTTCTTGATCTGCAGGGCGTCGGTCAGCACCAGCGAGACGCGGCTGTTCCAGGTCAGGGCGACGCGCGTGGGCTGTTTGCCGCTTTCGACATGGGCGCGGACCTCGTCAATGTCGAGCGCGTGGCGGGCGTAACGCACCACAGCCTTGGTTTCGTCCGCCGCCTTGAGCTCACATTCCCGGTCGACACTGAAGGCTTGCGGCGGCTCCTGCGTGGTGAGCCATTGGCCCATCGCCACGGCGGGCGAGGTGGCGGTGTTGACCAGGGTCACGGCAAACCCGTCGAGGCACTGCACCAGCAGCGTAACCACTTCGTCGGCTTTTTTGGGGCTGCTGGCATCGATCACCAGGCTTTTGGTCTTCGGGTCGATCCACACCAGCACGCTGGACTGCTTGGTGAAAGCCTGCGACAGCAAGGCGTGGCGGATGTCTTCCTTGATGTCGCGGGTTTCCTTTTTGCCGGGTTTGCGCCCGGTGCTGGCCTCGATCTGCGCTGCTTTCTCCTTGGCCTTGTTGTTCACCACACTGGCGGGCAACAGCTTGGTCTCGAGCATGAATTTCAAAATGCGCTGGCCGCCCACCACCTCAAGCAGCGGGCCGTGCGCCTGCCCGCGCGGTTCGACCCAGCCCATCGAGCGCTCCATGCTGGCGTCACATGGCACAAACCGCGCGGCCTGCAGGCCCGTCTCCATGTTTTCCGCGGACTGTTTCCACCCCGGGCTTATCCGGTACATCAATAAATTCTTGAACACGTTTTCCTTTTTCGCTTCACCGAAGCAACACCAAACTTTACCCTGCGTACATGCGGTGACACTTGAGAATTACATGGCGAGTGCAAACTTCCCTTCACCCCGATGCCGATTTGCGCATCCGGCTTTTTGAACCAAGGAGCCTTTCATGTCATACGCCCTCAAAACCCACCTCAATCCAGTGTTGCTGGCCGCCCTTCTGGCTGTTGGCGCCGCTGGCGTGACGACCGCGTTTGCCCAGTCCGCACCACCCGCAACGCCTGGCGCCACGAGCACCCAGCCGCAAGCGCAACGCGGCATGCGCCACGACCACCGCGAGCGGGCCATGTCGCCCGAACGCATGCAGCAGCACATGGCGCGGCGCGCCGCTGATCTGAAAGCCAGGCTCAAAATCGAGCCCGCCCAGGAATCCGCCTGGACTACCTTCACCGAGGCCATGAAACCGCCCGCTGACATGATGCAGCGCCGCCAGGCGGTCCGCGCCGAGATGCAGACGCTTGCCACCCCCGAGCGCATTGACCGCATGCGGACCCTGCGCACCGAGCGCCAGGCCCGCATGGACAAACGCGGCGACGCTGTCAAGACCTTTTACGCGGCCCTCAACGCCGAGCAGAAGAAGATTTTTGACACCCGCCCGACGATGCAGGGCCGCAGCGGCCACGGCGGCAAACACGGCGGGCGCCATGGCCGCATGCACGGCGACGCCGGCGGCCATGATCACGGCCAGTCCCAAAGTTGAGCTGAAACGCGTTAGCCGGAACGCATCAAGCCAGCAGTTTCTGCAACTCGCCGCTGGTGATCAGCTTTCGCAGGTCATCAGCGCCGCCGACCAGCGTCCCCTTGACGAACACCATCGGGAAGGTGGGCCAGCCAGTCCACAACTTCAGCGCATTGCGCTTTCGCCAGGTGTTGAGGTAGTTGCCGTATTCGAGGTATTTGAAGGGCACGGCGGCCTCATCCAGCAGCTTGCGCGCTTTCCTGGGCATGGGGTTGATGCCCATGCCGACGACCACCACCGCATTCGCAGCCACAGCGTCCTGCACCTCTTTGACGACCGCCTGTTGGTGGCCGCTGACTTTCTCGCGGATGGCCGGGTGGATACGGGATTCTTCAAGCACGGAGCGGGGCATGGACAGTCCTGGAACAGTAAAGCGCCGATTATCCGGCGCGGGGCAGCCCGTGCAGGCGCCCAGGCCCGATTAACCCAGAGGGCGCACCCCCATCAGCCAGCCATGCAGCCAGAAGGCAAACAGGGCCCAGGCCGCCCCACCCGCCAACACGGTGACAACGGTCGCTTTGGCATGGCCCGCCGCATACACCACGCTGTCGGCACGGTCGCGCCGCCGCGAGGCGACAAAATTCCACACTGCCCAAAGCAAAAACGCGCCAAATAAAACCACATGCGCCAGATTGCCGTTGGTTGACAGGTGCGCCAAAGCCCAGGTTTTCACCGCCAGCACCATCGGGTGGCGCAGCCGCGCCTTGAGGGCGTTGCCCGGCACATAAGCTGCCGCCAGCAACACAAAGGAGACCAGCATCAAGGCGCTGGCCACGTGTTTCATGCCAAATGGCGGCGCCCACAGCTGCACCGGTTGCTGGCGGGCCAGACCAAAACCATACACGATCAGGCCAAAGCCCAGCAGGGCAGCCAGGGAATAAAGGCCCTTGTAGGCGCCTTCACCCAGGCGCGCGCGGGTGCGGGCGCGCCAGCCGTCTGCGACCATGCGCACCGAATGCACCCCAAGAAAAATCACCAAGCCCAGTATCAGAACCGTCATATACATCTCAACCCCAGTCAGGCGACAAGCCTATCAAACCCCGACCACGCGGTCTTTGCCGGCCTTTTTGGCGCGGTACATGGCCGCATCGGCGCGCTCGATCGCCGCCATGCCGTCTTCATCCGCCGCCAGTTGCGCCACGCCGGCGCTGAAGGTCACCGCGACCGGTTCGTCGCCATTGAAAAACGGCCGCTGCGCCAATTCGCCGCGCAGCCGGTTGACGGCGTCCAGCCCGCGCTCCTGCGGCGTGTCGGGCAGCAGCAGCACAAACTCCTCGCCGCCGTACCGCGCCACCGTGTCCTGAGGCCGCAAAACCTGGCGCGCCACCACCGCCAGATGGCGCAGCGCCGCATCGCCGGCGGCATGGCCCTGGGTGTCGTTGAGCCGCTTGAAATCGTCAATGTCAAGCATCGCCACCGACAACAGCGTGCCAGTACGGCGCACCTTGGAGACCTCGCGGTTGACGGACTCGTCCAGGCCACGGCGGTTCAGCGCGCCGGTCAGCGGGTCGTGCCGGGCCAGCACGTTGAGTCGGTCCAGCTCGGCGTGCAGCCGCGCGATCTGCTGGTCGGTGTTGAGCACCTTCTCCTGCATGCCGCGCAGCTCGTCATGCACGCCCAGGCTGTCGCGCGCCATGGTTTTGGTGGCGCGCAGCAGGTCTTGCAGCAGGCGATCCACCTCTTGCAGGTCGTTGGCGCCGGCCATCTGCGCGGCGCTTTTTTCCAGCTTGCTCTGGTACCGGCCGCTGACGTCGGTGGCCTGGCGCAGGCGCCCCATGAACGTGCTCAGCAACTCGTGCAACTGCGCTTCTGAGGGGGTGAATTCGTCTTCCACCGGGCTGTCGGCCATGGGGCACTCCTCGAAAGGTGCAAAACCCCGATGTTACGGCCTTGTTACAGCGCGTGCCACACCGCCCGGGAGAATTTACCGGGCCGTTAGATCGGGCCCATCACCAGCCGCAGGTGGGTGATCTCCGAAGGCACGCCAAACCGCTTGGGCGGGCCCCAGTAGCCGGTGCCGCGGTTGGTGTAGACCCACAGGTTTTTGAGCCGGTTCAGCCCGGCGGTGAAGGGCTGCTGGTACTTCACAAAATGCATCCATGGCCAGAATTGCCCGCCGTGGGTGTGGCCCGAGAGCTGCAGGTCAAAACCGGCATCCGACGCCGCCTGGGCGCTGCGCGGCTGGTGCGCCAGCAAGAGTCGCATCTGCGCCGCGGCCGGCGCGTTGGCCATGGCGGCAGCCGGGCTGCTGCGGTGCGTTTCGTCAAAATGGTGGGCGCTGAAATCGGCCACGCCCGCCACCACCAGCGGCGCGTTGCCGTGGTGCAGCACCACATGTTCGTTCATCAGCACCGTCACGCCCAGGCGGCGCAGTTCATCGATCCAAGCGTGCGCGCCCGAGTAATACTCGTGGTTGCCCGTCACAAAAAACGTGCCGTGGGTCGAGCTTAAGCCAGAGAGCGGTGCCACGTGGGCTTGCAGGTCAGCCACCCGGCCATCGACCAGATCACCGGTGATGGCCACCATGTCAGCGCCCAGCGCGTTCACCCGCGCCACGATGCGCGCGAGGTAGGTGTGGCGGATGGTCGGCCCCACATGAATGTCTGAAATCTGCGCCACGGTAAAGCCGTGCAGCGCGGCCGGCAGCCCGGCAATCGGCACGTCTACCCGCACCACACGCGCCGTGCGCCGCGCGTTCCAGAAACCCAACACCGTCGCCAGCAGTCCCAGCACCGGCACCGCAACCGCGCTCCCCGTCTGCAAGACGTCCAGCACAGCCAGCTCGGCACCCGCCAGCGCCGCCAGCCAGGTGGCGCCCAGCGCCAGCACCAACAGCGCATCGCGCAGCAGCGTGAGCACAAACAGCGACGAAAACAGCCCCATACACACGAGCCCCAGCCAGGTCAGCGCCACCGTGACCCGCCCGCGCGACACCTTTCGCGCCATAAAGCCCAGCGGCATTAGCAGCGCCGAGGCCGCCAGCAAGGCCGCAAACAACACGCCGCCCTGCGGATAAGCCACCACAGACGCCAGCGCAGGCGCCACGCGCCAGCCCACCCAGGCATGCATCAACACAGAAATCAGGAACAGCGGCGCAATGGCCATGGAGGTCGATCAGAGAAGAACAGGCGTTGTAGATGGTGGGCGCTGGGCTGCATTCAAGGGCAACGTGCCCCTGGGCTACAACCCCAAATGCAGGCGCAAGGCCGCATCCAGCTGTTTCAGCGCATCCGCCGGCACCACGCCCGCCCGGCGTACAGCCAGACGCGTTTTGTCGAGTGTGCGCACCTGCTGCGCCATTGCCTTGCTGTCTTTGGCCAAGCCGGTGCGAGCCGCCGGCAGCAGCACCTCAAATGAAAACACCCGCGCCAGGCTCGATGTGAGCGGCACCACTGTGACCACGGCAGCAGCGCGGTTGGCCACGTCGTTGCTCACCACCACCACGGGCCGCGTCTTGCGGGTTTCGCTGCCCTGCACAGGGTCCAGCGCCGCAAAGTAAATATCACCACGCTTCATGCGCCAGCCCGTCATTCAGCGCCACCAGCGCCTCATTGGCCACGGCAAGGTCTTGCCCGGCGCTTTCGGCATAGGCGGCCGCCAACTCGGCCTCGGCCTCGCGCGCGGCCAGCAGTTTGAGCGCGTCTTCCACCACGGCAGATCGGCTTTTAAGGCCGGTTTTGGCCTGATAGGCACCCATGAATGCCACCAAAGGAGATGTTATGGACACTGAAAGTTTCATTTTTTGCTACTTTTCTATCTCAGTTTCTTACTATATATCTAAATTTTCCCACCAAAAGCGGTTAGGGCAAGACGTAAAGACGAAATAAACCCATGAGACTGAGTGCGCAGGCGCAAGAGCGGGGCTTGGGCGGGTAGTTCTCAGTAGCCTGCATTGCTACTAATTTAGTAGCTAACTGTGCTTATAATTCGAGACCTAGAGGGCTAAAAAACTTAAAAACTTGCGTCTTTTGCCATTTTGGGTAAATTGTTAACATCCATGTTAATTAATGCTGCTTTTCAGCAAAAAGTCTTCCCTTGTCAGCCCAGGCAAAGCCCTGGGTCACAAGCCGGGGTTGCGTGCATACGCTTGGGGACTTCTTCGTTTCCAACATACTCCATGAACAACCCCATCAAAGACCTCCCCGACTGGGGAGAAATGCCAACTCGCCCCGGCTTGTATTTGTCGCTCTCGCACGGACGCGACTTCCCGCAGCAAACGGTTAAATCACGCGGCTTCGCTGGCCCCAAAATCGGCCCACTGCTTTATGTGCAAACGCTGTATGGGCAAGAGGTCACGTTGCGGTTCGCCAATCGGCGCGATACAAAGCGGTTTTTCCGGACGTGTCATGAATTTTGTGTTTGAGGCGGCGTAGGACTTATCCACGCAGTTGTTCGCTTGTGGGTAACGCGCGGCCCCCAAGGCCGCAGGCGCGTTATCCACATTTGCGGGCAACTGGGTGGATAAGTCCGGATTCATTTTAGGGGCCTGCTTTCAGGGCTTGGCTTGTGTGAACCGGTCTTCGTACAAGATGGCAAACTGGTTCATCGCCGCTTTCCAGTTATGGGCCGCGCGGCCCCAGTCGGCGGTGATGTTCCTCAAGGCCAGCCAAATCAGCTTGGAGGCGGCATCGTCACTGGGGAAATGCCCACGCGTCTTGATGATCTTGCGCAAACGGGCGTTGACGCTCTCAATCGCGTTGGTCGTGTAAATCACCCGGCGCACCTCAGGCGGAAAGGCAAAGAAGGGAATCACATGGCTCCAGGCCCTGCGCCAGGAGGCCACCACCGTGGGGAACTTGCTGCCCCAGGGGCCGCCCTCAAAGGCATCCAGCTGGGCTTGGGCCGCCTCGGCGCTGGTGGCGGTGTAGATCGGTTTGATGGCCGCTGCCAAGAGCTTCCTGTCTTTCCAGCTGGCGTAGTCCAGGCTGTTCCTGATCAAGTGCACGATGCAAGTCTGCAAGGTGGTGGCCGGGAACACCGTGGCCAGCGCCTCAGGCATGCCTTTGAGGCCATCGGTGACGGCGATCAGGATGTCGGCCACCCCGCGGGTCTTCAAGTCATTGAAGACTTTCATCCAGAACTTGGCCCCTTCTGTGCCCTCGATCCACAGGCCCAGGATGTCGCGCGTGCCGTCGGGCAGCACCCCCAGGGCCAGGTAGATGGCCTTGTTGCGCACCACCGCGTCCTCCTTGATCTTGACCCGCAGCGCGTCAAAGAACACCACCGGGTACATCACCTCCAGCGCCCGGCTTTGCCAGGCGGTGACTTCGGCCATCACCGCATCGGTGACGGAGCTGATGAATTCGGCTGAGACTTCCACCCCGTAGGATTCGAGCAGGAAACCCTGCACTTCGCGCATGGTCAGACCACGGGCGTACAGGGCGATGATCTTGTCGTCAAAGCCGGTGAAGCGCCGCTCGTGTTTGGGGATCAACAGCGGCTCAAAGCGGCCCAGGCGGTCGCGCGGCACCTGGATGCGCAGTGAGCCTTCGCCTGTGTGCACGGTCTTGGGGGTTTTGCCATTGCGCTGGTTCGGCTGCTGCGATGGCGTGCAGGCCGAATCGGGTTTGAGCTCCCCTGGGGCGTATCCCAGATGGTGGCTCAACTCTGCGCCCATGGCTCGCTCGATCAGGGCTTTCTTGAAGGCCATCGAGGCCGCGTTGACGGCCTCCCCCGTCATCGGGCCTTTGACAAACTGGTCTACCAGTTCAGGCGCTATGTGCGGCAAGGCCGCCATCTTGGCCGCTAATGCGGCCTTCCTTGCTA
>JANNEZ010000036.1:0-2608 GCA_031379255.1 Rhodoferax sp.
GCCCGTGGTCAGGTGCACCACGCTGCCGCCCATCTGGTACATGCCGGCCTCGAAGCTGACGCGTGTGCGGGTCGAGGCCTTCTCGAAGATCATCGCCAGCGTGCGGTCGCTCAGCGTGTGGTGTTTCTCGTAGGCCTTGAACCTGCGCTTGATGAGCGCGGCGCGCTCGAACAGGTAGGCGTATTCGGCGGCGCCCAGGTCGCTGAACTGCAGGTAGTGCTTCACGGCGCGTCCGCCAGCAATTGCCGCACCAGCGGGCACAGGATGCGCGTGACTTCGTCGGCTTCGGCGATGCTCATGATGAGCGCCGGCAGCAGCCGGATCACGCTGTCGGCGGTGACGCTGATGAGCAGGCCGTTGTCGGCGCACAGACCCACCAGCGCGGCGCAGGGCCTTGCCAGGTCGATGCCGATCATCAGGCCCTGGCCGCGGATCTCGCGCACCATGCCCGAGGCGAGTTGCGCGGCAAGCTCGCGTGCCAGTTTGTTCTTCAGGTGCGCCCCGACCAGCGCGGCGTTCGCCAGCAAGCCGTCTTCTTCCATGATGCGAAGCGTTTCCACGCCCGCGCGCATCGCCAGCGGGTTGCCGCCAAATGTGGTGCCGTGGTTGCCGGGCTGGAACAGTGCCGCGGCCTTGGGCCCGGCCACCACCGCGCCGATCGGCACACCCGAGCCCAGCCCCTTGGCCAGCGGCATCACGTCCGGGACGATGCCGGCCCACTGGTGCGCAAACCATTTGCCGGTGCGCCCCATGCCGCATTGCACCTCGTCGATCATCAGGAGCCAGTCGTTGGCATCGCAGATTTTGCGCACCTCGCGCAAATAATCCATGTGCATCGGGTTCACGCCGCCTTCGCCTTGGATCGCTTCAAAAAACACCGCCACCACGTTGGGGTTGCCGGTCGTGGCTTTTTTCAGCGCTGCCACATCGTTCAGCGGAATGCGGATGAATCCCTCCACCAGCGGGCCAAAACCCTGCTGGATTTTCGGGTTGCCAGTGGCGCTGAGCGTGGCGATGGAACGGCCGTGAAAGGCTTTGTCGTAGACCACAATTTCAGGGCGTTCGATGCCTTTGTCGTGGCCAAACTTGCGTGCCAGTTTGAGCGCGGCTTCATTGGCTTCCAGGCCGGTGCAGCAGAAAAAGACGTTGGTCATGCCGGAGAGCTCGACCAGTTTTTCAGCCAATATTTCTTGCCCCGGCACATGGTAGTAGTTGGAGCTGTGGATGATTTTGGCGATCTGGTCCTGCAGGGCCGGCACCAGTTTGGGGTGGTTGTGCCCCAGGGTGTTGACAGCAATGCCGCCCAGGCCGTCTAGATACGACTTGCCATTGACATCCCACACCCGGCAACCCTGGCCGTGCGACATGGCGATGGGCACGCGCCCATAGGTGTTCATTACGTGCGGGGATGCGGCCGTGATCTGGGTCTCTGCGGGTTTGGCGACAGCGTTCATGTTTTGGCTCCTGGAGGGCACTTCAAACCAACTGGGAAAAAAAACCGGCCCCAAGGGAAGGGCCGTTGGAGATTCATTTTAGGCACATCACCCCAGCGCGTTCTTTGACAATTTCACATCACAGCAATGCGCGAAACTAAAATCGGCGCATGGTTCCCGGCACTGCAAAAGAAGTCTTCATTCTCGGAATCACCAACGGCGGCAAGACTTTCCGCCCCAGCGACTGGGCCGAACGCCTGGCCGGGGTGATGAGCCAGTTCCGGCCGGGCGGCGCGAGCCCGTCGCGTTCTGCCGGCAGCCACCTGGCCTATTCACCCTGGTGTGTGCCCACCTCCTTTGGCGACGTCAGGTGTGTCATCGTCAACCGCGAGCTGCGGGAGTTCAATGTGATGGCCTGGGACTTTTGCGTCAACTTCGCGCGGGACAACGACCTGCAGACGCAGTTTGAAGCGCCCAATCCCGGGCCCCTGGCCGTTTCAGGCGCAAAAAAACCACCCGAAGGTGGTTGATTTGCTGTGCTGGCAGCGCACCCGTTGCAAACGGCAGGCTGGTTACTTTGAGAAGTGAACCGGCCCGTGCGGTGATTCTTGCGAATCGTGGGCTTGACCCTGGTCGATCAGGCGGCTGCGGGAGCCGCCGTGGCGAGCGTTTTCACCCGGGTTGACAGGCGGCTCTTGTCGCGCGCTGCCTTGTTTTTGTGGAAGATGCCTTTGTCGGCCACGGTGTCCACCACGGCCTGCATTTTGGCAAACGCCTCGGTCGATTTGGCCTTGTCGCCAGTGGCCACGGCTTTTTCGACGTTTTTCACGGCGGTGCGGTACTGTGAGCGCAATGAGGTGTTGGCGGCGGTGATTTTCACGTCCTGGCGGACGCGTTTGCGGCCCGACGCCAGGCGCGGGTTCTTTTTCTTCGGTTTCGTAGATGCCATAAATAGTGGTCCTTGTGTCTGAGGATGATGCCAGCAAAGCCCTCCATTCTACCGCTTTTGCCGACCTCGATCCACAGGGCGCTGGCGGGCACCTCGCTACACTCTGCGCCGTGTCTTTGCTGAAATCCGCCTCCGTCATTTCCCTGTTCACCCTGGCCTCGCGCGTTGCGGGCCTGATCCGCGACCAGCTTTTTGCTGCTTTTTTTGGCGCCAGCGCCCTCACCGA
>JANNEZ010000047.1:0-17558 GCA_031379255.1 Rhodoferax sp.
GAATGCTCGCCGTTCCAGCGTTTGGCCAGCCGTGTGTAGGTGGCTTCGACCAGGCTGCGCGTCAGCCGCAAGTCGTCTGAACGCATCCACAACGCCCCAGCTCCCCAGGCGTCGCGCGGGGTAACGGCATGGTTCACCCACGCTTCCTGCCAGTTCGGACTGAAGTCGCCCATTGCCATCGTGCTGTCCTTGAACCCCATGGGGCCCGCCTGGCCCGGGTGGTGCGCCAGCAGGGCCGCCGCCACGAGCAATGCTTTCAATAAATTTTTCATGTTGATCTCCGATGGGTCATGAATGTGCAAATGGGGCGAATGGGGAATTCGCCAGCGGTCACTGCGTACGCCCTCCAATTTCGGGCGTGGTTGTGCTGCGCAGATCAGGCGATGGGTGGCTTGAAGCCCAGCGCCAGTTCGGCACTGGCATACCCGTGCTTGCGAAGCGCCGCCGGTGCCACTGGCTTGATCCGGGGCGAGCCAGTCACGGCGCTTTGGCCGCTTGCCATAGCCATGCACAGTTGGCAGGACGTGCATCCTTTGCACAAGGGAGAAATCTGCCCTTGAGTGGACTTGTCGCCATTTGCCAAAGGGGAGTCACCCAGCATCGGGCAGTCGCCAGGGTACGCGGCTGATGTCTCCGCGCTTGCCGCGAAATCCGGCTTTTCAGCGCTCATGGTCTGCGCCACAGACATCGCCTGCGCAGCCATCGAAACCGACATCGCCTCGACCGCCCAGGCGCGCAAGGGCAACAGGGCGACAAGCAGCAAGATAAAGAGGCGGCGCATGGTTATGTGGACATCAAACGGGTGCATAAGTTCCAGGAGATCAAAAGTTCCACCCCATACAGCGCTCAGTGGACGTGGCCGTGGTGAGGCGTTTCGGCAAGCTCCCCCTTGGCCTGCTTCATCACCGACCAGCCACCGGAAATGGCCAGCGCCGCCATCACGGCAGCCACGGCCAGATCGGGCAGGGCGCTGTGGGTTCCAAAGACGCCAATCGCCGCCGCAATCACGGCCAGGTTGCTGACCGCATCGTTGCGCGAGCACAACCAAACGCTGCGCATGTTGGCGTCGCCCTCGCGAAAGGCGTAGAGCATCCAGGCGACCGACACGTTGGCCACCAGCGCGACAACCGCGATGGCGCCCATAAGCGCCGCATCGGGCACGCTGCCATAGACCAAACCCCAAACCGCCCGGCCAATCACGAACAGGCCAAAGCCGATCATGCAGCTGGCCTTGAGCAACGCTGTGCGCGAGCGCCAGGCAACGGCTGCGCCCATGACCGCGAGCGAAACACCGTAGTTCGCCGCGTCGCCGGCAAAGTCAATCGCATCCGCCAGCAGCGAGGCCGAGCCCGAGCGGTACCCGGCAATGATCTCCACAAAAAACATGGCGGCATTGACCAGCAGCGCAATCCACAGGATGCGGCGGTACCGCGCGAGGTCGACGACCCGTTCCGGTTTCGAGGTTTCGGGTTCACAACATTGGGCAGACATGAGCATTTCCTGAAAGGTAAATGGGCATTGGAAACCTTGAAGTAACTACAGGGTCAAGACCTACAATGTGTTGGGTTATTTGAGCACGATTCAGAGGTAAAACCATGCGCATCAAGGCATTGAGTGAGGCCACCGGCGTCGAAATAGAAACCATACGCTTTTATGAAAAGCAGGGCCTGTTGCCCACGCCCGCGCGCGAGGCAAATGGTTACCGCGAGTATGCGCCTGCGCATCTCGAGCGCCTGGCGTTTGTGCGCCATTGCCGGGCGCTGGACATACCCCTGGCCGAAATCCGGTAATTGCTGGCGCTGGTTGACGCACCGACGGCGGATTGCAGTGGCGTCGATGGGCTGGTCGATGCGCAGCTCGCGCGGGTGCGGGTGCGCCTCAAGAGCATGCGCGCCCTGGAAAAGCAACTGGTACGATTGCGCGCCCAATGCAATGGGCAACACGGGGCGGATGAATGCGGCATCCTGCATGAACTGGTCGCCGCAGCGCACGGCGAAGCCTGCGCCTGCCATGCCGCAGCACGGGCTCAATAGTCTCGCATCACAATTTACGTCGGCTTCACCATAAGTGCCCAGCCAAAAATTGTTGCGTGTCGCTAAAATGCCCAACCATGCCCCGCCGCTTTCGAGCTTTGCTGATATTGCTTGCCATGTTGTGGCAATGCCTGGCCATGGCAGGCCCGTTGGCGCCATCACAGACTGCGCCGGGGTTTGAGCACACCCTGCTGCATGGCCAAGCCACCGACCACCACCACCATGACGACGCATCAATCCACCTGCAGGAAGCGGATGGCGCGTTCCAGCACCAGCATGCCGACGGTGGCTTCAACACGCTTGGCTGCTTGTCCAGCGCCTGGTATTGCGGTGTCACATTCCGGCCGATGGCGCCGGTAGAGCGGGTTCGCCCGCTCGCGCCGTCTGCGGACCTGGAAGGTTTTCTCAAACCGCCCCAGCGCCCGGCCTGAGGCGTACGCCAGCGGTTTTGCTGGCGCTCAATGCGTCTTGATGGCCCCTCTGTGGGGCACCTGTTTTCCATTCATTGCGTCGGGCATTCTGCTCGGCGTGCACTTCATTTTCAATTCAGAAAGTCAAACGATGACCTTATTCTTTCCCAAATGGCGAATTCCGCCCAGCCTGCTTTTACTGGCACCACTGGTGTTGCTGGCGGTATGGCCATTGCTGGCAGCAGCGCACGGCATCTCTGAGGGTGACCGGCAGCACATGCTGGAAGGTGGCTACTTGCGTTACATCGTCCTTGGCGCCAGCCACATGCTGACCGGGTATGACCACCTTCTGTTTCTGTTTGGCGTGGTGTTTTTTCTCACGACTTTCAAGGAGGTGGCGAAGTTTGTCACTGCCTTTACAGTGGGCCACTGCATCACCTTGATATTTGCGACCTTTTACCAAATCACCTGGAACTTCTATCTGGTCGATGCCATCATTGCCATCAGCGTGATCTACAAGGGCTTTGACAACAATGGTGGCTTCCAGAAGCGCTTCAACATGGCGTCTCCCAATTTGCTGGGTGTTGTTTTTGGATTTGGCTTGTTACACGGGTTTGGCCTGTCTACCCGGCTGCAGCAACTACCGCTGGGCGACGACAGCACGCAGTTGCTGTGGCGCATACTGAGTTTCAATCTGGGTGTTGAAATTGGGCAAATTGCGGCGCTTATGGTGATGATTGCGCTGCTGGCCGCCTGGCGCACGCGGCCTTCGTTCAGGCAATTCAGCGTCATGGCCAACACCGCGCTGATGGCAGCAGGTGGTTATCTGCTGTTCACCCAACTGCACGCTTACCAGCACGACAGCCACCGCTACAGCATTGCGTTTCCCGCCAAGGAGCATATCCATGCGCACGAAGACATGGACGTGAAAAATGCCACGGATACCAGCCGCAACACTCTGAAATAGTTTTTTTAAGTCAATTTTTTGAAAGACCTTGTCATGAAAACTTTTGTTTATGCATCCACTGTTGTCGCATTGGCCTTCGGCCTGGGTGGGCCTGCCCGGGCCGATGGCGCCGGTAGCTGCCATTTCCATGGCAACAAACCTGCTGCCCAGGAAACCGTTGTCGGCTGCGCGCAGCAACGCAAAGCCGCGTTGGTGAAATCCGGCAAGCTTGAGGCCGCTTGGCTGAACGTCAAGCAGGACGCCGTTGACTCGGTGGATGGCAAGAAAGGCACGGAGTGGAAGGTGACTTTCAAAGACCCTGCCGCGAAGGACAAAACCAAGGAAACGCTGTACATGTTTTTTACCCCCGCCGGGAACTTCATCGCCGCCAACTTCACGGGCCAGTAATCGTGATGCTTCCGGTGCCCTCCCATGCACCTGCACTGCGGGGCGGTTTGATCGCCCTGGCCGCCGCCCTGCTGTTTGGGCTCAGCACGCCATTGGTGCAGCGTTTTGGCGCCGGCCTTGGGGCGTTTACAACCGCCGCTTTGCTTTATGCGGGTGCAGCGCTGGCGTCGTTGCTGATGCGCCAACCCGTTGGGCGCGAAGCGCGCCTGCGGCGCACTGATCTGCCCCGGATCGTTGCCATGGCCGGGTTTGGCGCAGTCCTTGGGCCGGTGGCGCTGGCTTGGGGGCTGCAACACACCAGTGGCGCCAGCGCTTCGCTGCTGCTGACGACGGAAGCCTTGTTCACAGCTTTGTTGGCATGGTGGATGTACGGCGAGACGGTGAACCGGCGTATTGCCAGCGCCATGCTGCTGTTGCTGGTCGGCGGCCTGGTTCTGGTGGTGGAAAGGGGCCTTGCGGGCAACATGCAATTGCCAGGCATGTTGGCAGTCTTGGTGGCTACGGTCGCCTGGGGTGTGGACAACACCCTGTCGCGTGCCGTCGCTGAACGTGACCCTGGGGATGTGGTATTGGTCAAGGCCGGTTTGGGCGCCGGTGCCACAGCCGCAATGGCGTTGCTGGTCAGAGACCCGCTGCCGGGCATCGGGGCGGGGCTCGCCCTGGTGGCAATCGGGTCTACCGGTTACGGCCTGAGCCTGCGGCTGTACTTGTTGGCCCAGCGCGAATTTGGTGCAGCCAGAACAGGCTCGGTGTTTGCCTTTGCACCTTTTGTTGGCGCTGCGGGCGCGTTTGCTCTGGGAGAGCGTTCGGGCACCTGGATGCTGGTTTTGGGTGGAGCGCTGATGTTGGCTGGCGTGGTGCTTCACCTGTTTGAATCGCATGGGCACTTCCACGATCACGAAGAGTTGGCGCACGAACACGCCCACACGCATGATGACTGCCACCACGGGCATGCCCACGCCGAAAGTCCCGTTGGCAGCCACAGCCACCCGCACCAGCATGTTGCGCTAAGCCACCAGCACCCGCATGCGCCTGATGCGCACCATCGGCATAAGCATTGATGGGTGCGCTTGCGCACAGACCAAAATCACATAAATTGTCTACAAAGGCGGTTGCGGGCATCTCTTAATGTCCAACCAAAATCCAGTCCGATAACCATTCCGGAGCAGCTATGTCCGACCCACTGTCAGCCGATTTGTTGCAAAAAATGCATGCCTACTGGCGTGCCGCCAACTACCTGTCCGTCGGGCAAATTTACCTGCAAGACAACCCGCTGCTGGAGGTGCCGCTGACGCTTGAACACGTCAAGCCCCGGCTGCTGGGCCATTGGGGCACCACGCCGGGCTTGAACCTGTTGTACGTCCACCTGAACCGGCTGATCAAACAGCACGGCTTGAACATGATGTATGTCATCGGACCGGGCCACGGTGGTCCGGGCATCGTGGCGCACAGCTACCTTGAAGGCTCGTACACCGAACACTACCCGGCCATCGAGCGCAACCGCAACGGTTTGCGGCGCCTGTTCCGCCAGTTCTCCTGGCCCAACGGCATCCCCAGCCATGTCTCGCCAGAAGTGCCGGGTTCCATCCACGAAGGCGGTGAATTGGGCTATTCACTGGTGCATGCCTATGGCGCTGCGTTTGACAACCCGGACTTGATCGTCGCCTGTGTCATTGGTGACGGCGAAGCCGAGACCGGCCCGCTGGCGGCGAGCTGGCATTCCAACAAGTTTTTGAACCCTGCCAGCGACGGCGTGGTGTTGCCAATTCTGCACCTGAATGGCTTCAAGATTGCCAACCCGACCGTCCTGGCGCGCATCAGCCATGAAGAGCTGGCCAACCTGATGCGTGGCTACGGACACGAGCCGTTTTTTGTCGAAGGCGACGACCCGATGCAGGTGCACCAAGATCTGGCGCAAACGCTCGACACCGTTTTGGCGCGCATTCAACAGATCCAGAAAGAAGCGCGGGCTGGCCTTGCCGGTGGAGCCACCAAGCGGCCCTGTTGGCCGATGATTGTCTTGCGCACACCCAAGGGCTGGACCGGGCCGAAGTTTGTCGATGGCAAGCCGGTGGAGGGCACCTGGCGGGCGCACCAGGTGCCGATTGCAGAATTCAAAACGCCCGGCCATTTGCAGCAACTCGAAGATTGGCTCAAGAATTACCGGCCGCACGAATTGTTCGATGAACACGGGAAATTCCGCGAGGCGTTTGCGGAACTCGCCCCCACCGGCCATCAGCGCATGGGCTGCAACCCGCATGCCAACGGTGGCGGTTTGTTGCGGGCTTTGTCGATGCCCGATTTTCGGGACTATGCGGTGGCGGTGCCCCTGCCGGGCAGCGTCAACGCCGAGGCAACCCGGGTGATGGGCGGCTTTCTGCGCGACGTGATGACGCTCAACCTGGTCAAAAACAACTTCCGCATCTTCGGCCCGGACGAAACCGCGTCGAACCGCCTGGACGCCGTTTTTGAAGTGAGCGGCAAGGCCTGGATGGCCGACGTCGAAGCCGTGGATGCCAACCTCGACGCCCGGGGCCGGGTGATGGAGGTGCTGAGCGAGCACCTGTGCGAAGGCTGGCTGGAGGGTTATCTGCTGACCGGGCGGCACGGCCTGTTCTCGTGTTACGAGGCCTTCATCCACATCATCGATTCGATGCTCAACCAGCACGCCAAATGGCTCAAGGTCAGCAAACAGATTCCCTGGCGCAAGCCCATTGCCTCGCTGAACTACCTGCTCACCTCGCATGTCTGGCGGCAGGACCACAATGGTTTTTCGCACCAGGACCCCGGCTTTATCGACCATGTGGCCAACAAAAAATCAGATGTCGTTCGCATCTACCTGCCGCCCGACGCCAACTGCCTGCTGTCGGTCACCGACCACTGCCTGCGCAGCCGCAACTATGTCAATTTGATCATTGCCGGCAAGCAGCCGCAGGCGCAATGGCTGGACATGGATGCCGCAGTGCGCCACTGCACGGCGGGCGCGGGCATCTGGGCCTGGGCAGGCAGCGCGGAAACCGCAGGCGACAAGGAACCTGATGTGGTGATGGCCTGTGCGGGTGACGTGCCAACGCTGGAGGCCCTGGCCGCCGTGACGCTGTTGCGCGGCTACGTGCCCGACATCCACATCCGTTTCGTCAACGTGGTGGATTTGATGGTGCTGCAGCCTCCATCAGAACATCCGCACGGCCTGGACGATCACGAGTTCGATGCGCTGTTCACGGCGGACAAACCGGTAATCTTCGCCTTTCATGGCTATCCCGCCATTGTTCACAAACTCACCTACCGCCGCCACAACCACGACAACATCCACGTGCGCGGCTACAAGGAGGAGGGCACCACCACCACCGCCTTTGACATGGTTGTCTTGAACAACTTGGACCGCTACCAGTTGGCGCTCGACGCCATCAAAAGAATCCCGCGCTTTGCGCACCTGGTGGGTGCAGAAACCGCGCGTTACTGGACCACCATGGAGCGCCACAAGCTCTACATCAGCGAGCATGGTGACGACATGCCGGAGGTCAAAGATTGGTGCTGGGAAGGAAAGGCGTGATGATTGTGCTGGCGCTGAACAGCGGCTCTTCTTCCTTCAAATTCGGCTTGTACCGAATGGAGGCATCGCGGTCCGAAGAATTGCTCTCTGACACCATTTCTGCGAGCAGCGCGGATGAAGCAATTGCCTATATTGAAAAAATTCTGGCCAAGTCCAAAGCGCCGGCGCCCGCTGCCATAGGGCATCGCATAGTGCATGGCGGTCCTGCGTTGCGCCAGCATTGCCTAATCGACGCTTCGGTGGTGCAGCTGTTTGAAGCGGCGGTCGCTTTTGCACCCCTGCATATGCCAGCAGCGCTATCGTTCATTCGCCTTGCCCAAGAGCGCTTTCCCGGGGTGCCCCAAGTGGCGTGTTTCGATACTAGCTTTCACGCTGGCCTGCCAGACGTGGCGCGCGTGCTGCCCATTCCCAGGGAACTGCAACTGGAGGGCATCCAGCGGTATGGGTTTCATGGCCTTTCCATTGAATCGATCCTGCATCACCTCGGGCCTGATGTTCCTGACTGTGTGGTCATCGCCCACCTCGGAAATGGCGCGAGCGTAACGGCGGTCAAGTGCGGAAAATCCATCGACACCAGCATGGGATTGACACCCTCCGGAGGCGTGGTCATGGGCACGCGCACGGGCGATCTTGATCCGGGTGTTTTGCTCTACCTTCTGCGTGAAAAGAAGTTTGACGCAGCCATGCTTGCTGAGCTGATCGATCACCACTCTGGCCTGCTGGGAGTTTCGGGCATCAGCAGTGACATGCGGCATCTGCATGAAGCTGCTGCGGAAAACGCAGATGCGCGGCTTGCGATCCAGATGTTTGGTTATTCGGTTGGCAAACAAATCGCGGCCATGATCGCCGCATTGGATGGTATTGATCTGCTTGTTTTCACTGGAGGCATTGGAGAAAACGATGCGCAGGTGCGCTCTGCCATCTGCAGCCGCTTGTCCTGGATTGGCGTCAATCTTGACGAACGCCTGAACCAGTCCGCCGACAATCCGGTCAACGGCGCTGCTTCGCGTTGCGAGGTGCGGGTTATCGCGTCGCAGGAAAGCAAGCAAATTGCCCGACATACCCGCGCATTGGCTGCAGCGGGGCTGCGCTGAACAAGTGCCGGCAACACTTCAAACCGCTGCATTGACGGCACCTATTCAGCACAACCTTGGGGTTGGGAGGATGTTGGTTCATTTGGAGACTCGGCTTCGAAAAGGCTGGCCCGTCTGGAAAGATGAATCATCTGGGCCGCCGCGTGGATGGTTAGCCTATGCGGGGTGAAGCCTGCTCTTGGAAAAATGTTGCTTGCCAATTCGACGACCAATTCCCGCTGCCGATCAGATGCTTCGGAGAGCAGCACAGTCACCAGCTGTTCCAGTGCAATCACACGAATTTGCAGCTGTACCAATTCAGCATTTGTGAGCGGGGGAGCATCGGCATTCGGTTCAACCAGATGTAAAGCAGCAGGCACCTGACAGGTTCCCGTATCAATTCGCCCGGCGGGGCTCAAAACCGGGCATCTGAGCAGTTCTGAGGGGTCCTGAAAATCAATCTTGCTTTTTGGCATAAAGTGTTCAATGTCGGGCAGGCGACGAGGTTTTCAGAGCATTTCTCTCGTACGCCAAGTAGGTTGATGTCGTAACGGGCACTACTTTTCAGACTTTCCGATTCATGTCCGGGCCGGACAGCTTCACTTTGCGGGTTGTGAGCAGCCACAGTATTGAACCGCCGAGCAGTGCGTAGTTCAGCACCATGAACCAATGCGTGTTCCAGGGCAAGCCGTTGAAACTGCGGTCGCTCAAGGGGTACAGCACCTGCACCGGGTAAAAGTCTGCTGAATGGGTGAACAGGTCGATGACGATATGCGACCACCAGCCCAGCAGTGGTATCCAAAGCGAGCGCAGCACTGCCCACAACAGCAGTGTGAGAGCACCGGCCAGGACGGCGCTGTGCGTTACGCAGTGCAAGTGGTGGGACCAGAGGTTGACCAGCGGCGGCAACTGCGGCTCCTGGCCTGGCACGGCAACCGCGTAGGCCTGCACGGCGGCAAACGAGCCATCTCCCACCACTGCCCAGCCAATGATTGGCAGCAAATGCAACAGATCGGGCACCGTCGCCAACCCCACAGTCAGGGCCACGGTGCGTGGCGCGATAGGCATGCGCCGGCGCGCGAGCGTCATGCCAACACCCGTCCACAAGGCATGCGCGAAAATATCCATGAATGGCGATCGGTGAAACCAGGGTTATCTGGGGGGTGGCGGCGGCTTCACGCCCCGCAGGCGCAGCGCATTGCCGATCACCGACACCGAACTCAAACTCATCGCCAGCGCGGCGATCATGGGGGACAGCAGCCACCCGGTAAACGGGAACAACACACCGGCTGCCAAAGGCACGCCCAGCGAGTTGTAGATGAAGGCGAAGCCGAGGTTTTGCTTCATGTTGGCAATGGTGTCCTGCGAGATGATGCGCGCCAGGGCGAGGCCGCGCAGATCGCCTTTCACCAAGGTGACCTGTGCGCTGTTCATCGCCACGTCCGTGCCGGTGCCCATGGCCACGCCGACATCGGCCTTGGCCAGCGCCGGAGCATCGTTGATACCGTCCCCGGCCATGGCGACAATGCGGCCCTCCTGCTGCAACTTGCTCACCATTTCCAGTTTGTCGGCGGGTTTCACCTCACCGTGAACCTCGTCAATGCCCAACTTGGCGGCTACAGCTTTTGCCGTTGTCAGGCCGTCACCGGTGGCCATGATCACGCGTATGCCTGCAGCCTTCAGCGCGGCCAGGGCCTCTGCGGTACTGGCCTTGATCGGATCGGACACAGCCAGCAAACCGGCGCTCTGGCCGTCGATCGCCAGAAACATCACGCTGGCCCCCGAGGTACGCAAGGCCTCCGCCTGCGCCTTTAACGGCTCCACCGAAACGCCTAGCTGGGTCATCAGCGCCGTGTTGCCAAGAGCCAATGCCTTGCCGCTCACGCGGCCACGCACACCAATGCCGGTGCTGGACTCAAACCCATCGACCTTGTCCAATACCAGCTTGCGCTCTTTGGCGGCGTTGACAATGGCGTCGCCCAAGGGATGCTCGCTGCCCTGGTCGAGGCTGGCCGCCAGGCGCAGCACCTCGTCTGCGGTGTAACCCGGCGATGCCACAATGCTGTCAAACTTTGGTTTTCCTTCGGTCAGAGTGCCCGTCTTGTCAACGATCAGCGTGTCCACCTTGCGAAAGTTTTCAATGGCCGCCGCGTCACGAAACAGCACGCCCTGGGTGGCAGCCTTGCCCGTAGCGACCATGATGGACATGGGCGTGGCCAAACCCAGTGCGCAGGGGCAGGCGATGATGAGCACGGCGACGGAATTGATCAGACCGTAGACCCAGCTCGGCTCAGGCCCCACCAAGCCCCAAACCACAAAAGTCAAGAGCGCAATACCGACCACGGAGACCACAAAGTAACCCGCCACCTGGTCTGCCATGCGCTGCATTGGCGCACGCGAGCGCTGCGCCTGGATCACCATCTGTACGATGCTGGCCAGAACCGTTTGTGATCCTACCTTCTCGGAGCGCATCACCAGCGCGCCGCTGGTGTTCATCGTTGCGCCAATCAGTTTGTCACCCACGCGTTTGGTCACCGGCATGGGCTCGCCAGTCAACATCGACTCATCGACCGCGCTGCTGCCCTCAATCACCACGCCGTCAACCGGCACTTTTTCACCGGGGCGCACACGAAGCGCGTCACCCACGTGCACGTGCGTCAGGGCCACGTCTTCTTCTGCGCCATCGGCATTGATGCGCCGCGCTGTCTTGGGCGCCAGGCCCAGCAGGGACTTGATGGCGGCAGAGGTCTGGGAGCGGGCCTTCAGCTCCAGAATTTGACCCAGCAACGTGAGTGAGATGATGACCGCTGCCGCTTCAAAGTAGACCGCCACGCGGCCCATGGACACGAATGACGCGGGAAATACGCCAGGCGCCACCGTGGCAACCACGCTGTAGGCGAACGCAGCGCCGGTGCCCAGGCCAATCAGTGTCCACATATTCGGGCTGCGGTTGACCACCGATTGAGCGCCGCGTACAAAAAAGGGCCAACCCGCCCACAGCACGATAGGCAGGCTGAGCACCAGTTCAATCCAGCTTTGGGTGGCCATTTCGAACCATTGCAGGCGGTGGCCCACCATGGCGAGAAAGGTGACAACAACGGTCAGGGGCAGTGTCCAAACAAAACGCCGTTTGAAATCCAGCAACTCCGGGCTCTCACCCTCATCAAGCGTCGGCATCACCGGCTCAAGCGCCATGCCGCATTTCGGACAGGCACCGGGATGGTCCTGCCGCACTTCGGGGTGCATGGGGCAGGTGTAGCTGACAGCAGTGGGTTCTGGTTCAGTAGCCGTTAGTGCACGCAGAGAGGCTGGCGCATCTGCAGCAGGCGCAGCCTTCAGATACTTGTTTGGGTTTGCTGAAAATTTGCCTTTGCACCCGGCGCTGCAAAAGTAAACTGGCTTGCCCTCGTGTTCGAATACATGTTGGGATTGCGACGTAACTGGCATGCCGCATACCGGGTCTTTCAATCCGGCTTCGACATTCGACGCGATAGTCTCTGGATGGACGTGGCCGTCGTGGCTCGGAGTCAATCGCATGTCCATCATGCCAGCACTCGGTAATTGATCATCATGCCGCCATCCTCGTGTTCCAGGTTGTGGCAATGGAAAAGGTAGGTCTGGCTGCCGGGGAATTCGTGGGTGAAATCGATGGCAATGCGCACCGTCTCGCCGGGCCACACCAATAACGTGTCTTTCCACCCAAGGTCGCTCACTGTACGGCCCTTGCCAAAACGCGCCATGGCCGCCAGCGCGGGCGGGCTGTTCATTCGCTCCACCACCTGAAACGAAAAGCCGTGCAAATGCATGGGATGCGGCATTCCCACAGTTGGGTTGCTGATGCGCCAGATTTCCGCTGCGCCACGCTTCACGTCAAACGCAATTTCGTCCATGCGGAACGTGCGGCCGTTGATCAGGAAGCGCATGTGTTCCATTGACAGTTCAATCTTGCGTTCCGGCGCGCCTTCAGTGCGAATGGGGGTGATTTGCGAAAGCGATGCCGGCAATTGGGCAACCACGCGGTCTCCGGCTGCCACGCTCAGTTTCAACACGTTGAACGCCATGCCCAGCGGCAATCGTGATGAGCCCATCTCGCCCATCATCTGTCCCATGCTTCCCATACCCGCCATGCCGCCCGACCCTTCGTTTTCCATCGGATCGAACGCCAGGCTTTTCAGAAAAATATCATCCCCGGCCTGCGCCTGCCCGGCGTCAAACAACACATCCAGTCGCTCCCCCGGCGCCAGAAAGGCCTCAGCCACGGTTTCAGGGCGCTCAATCAAGCCTCCGTCGGTGCCAATGATGGTGAAATTCAGCGCCGTATCGCCCTTTACGAATGCAAGCCGGTAGATGCGCGCGTTGGACCCATTGAGCAGGCGCAAGCGGTAAGTGCGTGGCGTTACGGTGTGGAATGCATTGGGTGTCAGGTTGGCCAGCACGATGTCGCCCAGCCATCCCATCATCGCCTCGTGCGCGTTGGGCTGGTAGCGCAACCGGCCTTGGGTGTCAAACTGCTTGTCCTGTATCACCAAGGGCAGGTCGGTCACTCCCAACTGCAAATCGAGCGCCTTGGCGAGCTTGCGCTGGTCGTCGTCGTCCACCAGGAAGAAGCTGGCCAGACCGTTGTACGCCTGTTTGGCGGTCAGCCCATGCGCATGCGTGTGGTACCAGTAAGTGCCGCCCCGGTTGCGCACGGTGAAATCGTAGTCATACTGCGCGCCAGGTGCGATGGTGTTGACCGGATGGCCATCCATCGTGGCCGGTGTGTGCAGGCCGTGCCAATGGATGATGGTGGGCTCGGCCAGTGCGTTGTTCAGGCTGGCAGCGAAGCGGGCGCCGCTTTCGATGCGCAGGATGGGGTTCTGAAAGGCTTCTCCCGCCTGTTCGGTTTGGTACAACAAAAATGGCGACTCGCGCCCGGACAAAAGTGGAAAATTTGCCGCAGTGGCGCGTATCTTCAAGGGCCCGGCCACGTCCAGCACGCCAAAAGGCCCGCTGGCCACCGGGATGAAGAGCTTTTGCTGGAAGTTTTCAGGCGCAACCGGGTTGAAGGCATAGGGGCGAAAGGGGCCACCAGCCAGACGCGCGGAACGGCGTGACCCGTAATACACCCACGCAACGCCTGCGGCACCCACTGCGGCGGCCCCGCCGGCAAGCTGAAGCAACTTTCTTCTGTGCATTTTCAATTTTCCTGATGTCACCGGTGCTCGGTGGGTCATCATCTTCACTGCAAAGCAGAGAGTCTGTGCGGTGGCCCACCAAGCAGGGCCTTGCGCGCACGCGCAGGTGGTCAGGTTTCCGGCCGAAAAATCTCCAGCAGGCCCAATTGCTCGCGCATTCGGCCCGCCCAAAAGCCAATAGTCCCCGCAATCGCCGTGCTCAAACCAATCAGCATGGCCGCGTAGAGGCAAGGCAACCAATCGTTCACTTTACGGCCGCCTTTTCTGCCCCGGTGACGACGAACGCGCCTTGCTGCTGCTCGGCGGTGAACAGGATTTTGTCGCCCGCATTGAGGAGAGCCAGTTTCTCAAGCAGCGCGGCGTCCTTCACCTGAAACACCATCGTCATGCCGGGCATGTCCAGGTTCTTGATGGGGCCGTGCTTCAAGGTGATTTTTTTGGCGTCTTTGTCGATTTTCCGCACTTCGGCTTCGGCCATGTCTTTAGCAGGCATTTCCTTTGGCGTGGCTGTTTGCGCATGGGCGCCCAGGCTCAGCAGGGTGGAGAGCAGGGCAATGGTGAAGAATTTCATGGTGTTATTTCTTTCAAGAATAGGATTGATAAACGCGGCTGCTGCCGTTTTCGAGGACAAGCAGTACTTTGTAGGGATCTTTTTTTGCACCCATTTCCATTCCGGGAGAACCCATCGGCATTCCGGGTACGCTCAAACCCAGGGCGCGCGGGCGCTCTTTGAGCAGGCGTTTGATGTCTTTTGCCGGTACGTGCCCTTCGATGACGTAGTCTTCAACAACAGCGGTATGGCAAGAGCCCAGGCTGACGGGCATGTTCATGTCTTTCCGAATGGGTGCTGTATCGGGCACATCTACAGCCAGCACTTTGAATCCGTTGGCCTGCAAATGGGTTATCCAGGCTTTGCAGCAGCCGCAATTCGGAGTTTTCCAGACCGACACGAGATTTCGTTCGCTGTGGGCCAACGCAACGCCTTGCCAAAAAGACAAGGCAGCGCCCAGTGCTCCACCCAGGTAGGTTCTGCGCAGCACGACAAAATCAGTGTTTGTGGCTGGAGTGGCCATCGCTTTTACCGGCTGCAGCCACTTTGATCTTGCCGACCATGCCCGCTTGGTAGTGGCCGGCAATCAGGCACGCAAAGTCGAAATCGCCCGGCTTGTTGAACGTCCAGATGATTTCCCCCGTCTTGCCGGGAGCAACGTGGGCCATATAGGGCTCTTCGTGCTCCATCTTGGGGAACTTGACCATCAGCGCAGCGTGTTCATCCAGTTCTTTTTTAGTGCCGATCACCAGCTCATGCATCACGGCACCGGTGTTCTTGAGCACAATTTTGACGGTGTCACCCTGCTTCACCTCGATTTTGTCGGGTGTGAAGCGCATGTTGTCTGACATGCTCAGTTTGATGGTCTGTTTGACCGCTTTGGCATCGCCCGCGATGCCCCATTCTTTTTGCTCTTTTTTGACCATGGCGGGCTTTTTGGCATGGTCGTCGCCGTGGGCTAGGGCCGTCAGGCTGCCGCCAGCGATAACCAGCGCGAATAAGGTTGAAGCGAGTTTTTTCATAGTTGCCTTTCAGTTAAAAATCAAGGGAGAACAAGGGAGATGACAATTTAAAAACCAGACGATTACGCGTTTGGAAGAGTTCCAACGACCAGGTAAGCGCTGCCCCACAGCGCAGTGCGAACCCGCCGCAACCGTGCGCCACGGACGCTGAGCAAACGCCAGGGGCAGTCCATGTTGGCGTAGGTAGTCAGATATCGCCGGGCACGGTACAGGTTGAACACATTCACCGGCCATCCCCACAGCCAAGGCAGCGTCTGCATGCCGACCAAGGCAATGCGGGCGCCAGGCTTGGCAGCGGCCAGCAGCCGGTCAATGGAAGCTTCCGACTGCAATACGTCGTGTGCGTAACACATCAGCACGGCATCGGCTTTGTCGCTGGAGTCCATATCCGCCACAGACGTTTGCAGAACAGTGACGTTGCTGCAGCCCGCTTGTACAGCGACCCGGTTGCGCGCCTGCGCAGCCATTTCAGGCGACAGTTCGATGCCTACTACAGACCCCTTCGAGCCAACCAGCCCTGCTAGCAAGGGCAATGTGGGGCCGGTGCCACAAGCAATGTCAAAAACAGTTTCACCCGGCTGCAACGCCAGCGTTTGAACCGTAGCGAACCGCAGCTTTTCTATGCGGGTGCAGGTGGCGTCATAACCCGCTGCCATCACACGGTAGTTGTTGATCGCACGGTGGGCGCTGGGCTGCGCCGAATGGTTTTCAATAACGGCAAGAGTCATCACATCGTTCCGCCGATCAGTGATTCATATGGCCCATGGGCTTGCGCACTTTGAGCTCCACGGGTTTTGCCATCTCTGCACCGGTCTGCGGGTTATGCAGCCCGATCACCAGCCCGTTGTTGGCGGTTTCGGCCTTGAATCGGGCTGGCTCGGGCAAGTCGCCCGACCATTCAAAGGCCTGGGTTCCAGGCTGCTGCTTGAACCAGCCCGGGTCTTTGTAGTCACCCGGTTTCTGGTCTTTGCGCACCTTGACGGTGGTGAACATGCCGCCCATTTCCACGGGGCCATAAGGGCCGGTGCCGGTCATCATGGGCAGGGTTTGCTCGGGGATGGGCATCTCCATCTCGCCCATGTCGGCCATGCCGCGTTCACCCATCACCATGTAGTCGGGCACCAGTTTCTGGATTTTTTTGATGAGGCCGCGGTGGTCTACGCCAATCATGTTGGGCACGCTGTGGCCCATGGGGTTCATGGTGTGGTGGCTCTTGTGGCAGTGGAAGGCCCAGTCGCCTTCTTCGTCAGCCAAAAACTCGATTTGCCGCATCTGACCCACGGCCACGTCTGTCGTCACCTCGTACCAGCGCGAAGACTTGGGTGTCGGCCCGCCATCGGTTCCGGTTACCAGAAACTCATGTCCATGCAAGTGAATGGGGTGGTTGGTCATCGTCAAGTTGCCGATGCGGATGCGCACCTTGTCGCCTAGGCGCACGTTGAGCGAATCGATGCCGGGAAAGGCGCGGCTGTTCCATGTCCACAAATTGAAATCGAGCATGGTATTCACTTTCGGTGTGGCACTGCCTGGCTCGACATCGTATGCGTTCAGCAGAAAGCAGAAATCGCGATCCACCGGATCGATTAATGGATGCGTACCTTTTGGATGCGTGACCCAAAAACCCATCATGCCCATTGCCATTTGTGTCATTTCATCCGCGTGCGGGTGATACATGAAGGTGCCCGGTCGGCGCGCGACGAATTCATAAACAAACGTTTTGCCCGGCTCGATCGGCGGCTGCGTGAGACCGCTCACGCCATCCATGCCATTCGGCAATCGCTGGCCGTGCCAATGCATGGTGGTGTGTTCCGGCAATTTGTTGGTGACAAAAATGCGAATGCGATCACCCTCCACCACTTCGATGGTCGGCCCCGGCGACTGGCCGTTGTAACCCCACAAATGGGCTTTCATGCCCGGCGAAATTTCGCGCACCACCGGTTCAGCCACGAGATGGAATTCTTTTACGCCGCGATTCATGCGCCACGGCAGCGTCCAGCCGTTCAATGTCGCGACCGGATTGTACGGACGGCCATCCTTGGGTACCAGCGGCGGCATGGTGTCGGGTGTGGTTTGAATCACCGGTTCAGGCAACGCCGCCATTGCCACACGGCTCACCGACGCAGCCGCAACGGCACCGCCGGCGATGCCAAGATGCTTGAAAAACTCCCGGCGATTTTTCTTGGAGTTTTCCATGATCAGTGCCCTCCGCCGGCGTCACTGGTCATGGTTGCGCGCTTGTTGATTGCCATCGTACCGGATGGCTTTCCGATCATCGCCATCTGCAAGTCGCTCTGCGCGAGCCAGAAATCGCGCAGCGATTCGATATACGCATTCACGCTGGAAATCTGCGAACGCGCATCGGACAGCAGATCGAACACGCCGATCA
>JANNEZ010000077.1:0-3800 GCA_031379255.1 Rhodoferax sp.
CGAGCACGGCAACCCGGCTTACCGGCTGGCCCTGCAAACCCGTGAGCAGCACATCCGCCGCGAAAAAGCGACCTCCAACCTCTGCACCGCGCAGGTCCTGCCCGCTGTGGTGGCGAGCATGTATGCCGTCTACCACGGCCCGCAAGGCCTCACGCGCATTGCCCAGCGCGTGGCCGCGTACACCGCCATACTGGCGCGCGGTTTGACCGCGCTGGGTTATCCGCCGCGCGGCGACAGCGCCTTTGACACCCTCTCCATCAAAACCGATGGCGCTACACAATTAATAGCTGAAAAAGCCCGTTCCTTATCGGCCAATCTTCGGGTTTACTTTGATGTCTTTATTTGCGTCAGCCTGGACGAAACCACAACACGCGACGACATCACGCTGATCTGGTCGATCTTTGCCAAACCCGGCCAGACCTTGCCACGGGTGGAGGAGTTTGAATCCGGCATCGAGCCTCTGACGCCCAAGGCCCTGCGCCGCACCAGCCGGTTTCTCACGCACCCGGTTTTCAACACGCACCATTCAGAGACCAGCCTATTGCGCTACATCCGCAAACTGGCAGACAAAGACCTGGCCCTTGACCGCAGCATGATCCCGCTGGGCAGCTGCACCATGAAACTCAATGCCACCAGCGAGATGATTCCGGTCACGTGGCCCGAGTTTGCCAATATCCACCCCTTCGCCCCCGCCGACCAGCGCCTGGGCTACGCCGAGCTGGACAGGCAACTGTGCGCGTGGCTCTGCGAAGCCACCGGTTACGCCGGCATCAGCCTGCAGCCCAACGCCGGCTCACAGGGCGAATACGCAGGCCTGCTGGCGATCCGCGCCTTTCAGCGGGCCCATGGCCAGGGCCACCGCGACGTCTGCCTGATTCCCAGCAGCGCGCATGGCACCAACCCGGCCAGCGCCCACATGGCGGGGCTCACCGTGGTGGTGACCGCCTGCGACGCGCAAGGCAATGTCGACATGGCCGACCTGCGGGCCAAATGTGAACAACACAGTGCCAGGCTGTCCTGCATGATGATCACCTACCCCAGCACGCACGGCGTGTTTGAAACCCGGGTGAAGGAACTCTGCGCGCTGGTGCACCGGCATGGCGGCCGCGTGTACGTGGACGGCGCGAACATGAACGCCCTGGTCGGCATCGCTGCGCCGGGCGAGTTTGGCGGCGACGTGAGCCACCTCAATTTGCACAAGACCTTCTGCATTCCGCACGGCGGCGGCGGGCCGGGTGTGGGGCCGGTGTGTGTGGTGCAGGACTTGGCGCCGTATCTGCCTGGGCATGCAGCGGGTGGCCTGCCTGTGCATGGCGTCGGCGCCATCAGCGGCGCCCCGCTCGGCAACGCAGCCGTCCTGCCGATCAGCTGGATGTATTGCCGCATGATGGGCCCCGAAGGTTTGACACAGGCCACCGAAATCGCGATCCTGAGCGCCAACTACATCAGCGCCCGGTTGAAGGACCACTACCCGACGCTCTACGCCAGTGACAACGGCCACGTGGCGCACGAGTGCATCCTCGACCTGCGCCCGCTCAAGGAGACCAGCGGCGTCACCGCTGAAGATGTCGCCAAGCGGCTCACCGACTACGGATTTCACGCGCCCACCCTGAGTTTCCCGGTGCCTGGCACCCTGATGGTTGAACCCACCGAGAGCGAAACCCTCGATGAGCTGGACCGCTTCATCCACGCGATGATCGCGATCCGCGAGGAAATCCGCCGCGTCGAAGACGGCACCTGGCCGCGCGACAACAACCCGCTGGCGCACGCGCCCCACACGGCCGCCAGCCTGATGACCGACACCTGGGCGCGGCCCTACCCGCGCGAAGTGGCGGCCTTCCCGCTGCCGGGCCTGAAACAGGCGAAATACTGGCCGCCGATTGGCCGGGTGGACAACGTCTACGGCGACCGCAACCTGTTTTGCAGCTGTCCGCCGGTGTCTGACTACGCCTGAAAGATTCAGCCATGGCAAGCGCCTCACCCGCCGGTGTTCCCACGCTGGACATCGACCCCTTCAGCGGCGAATTCCTCACCAGCCCCTACCCGGACCACGAGCGCCTGCGCGAAGCCGGGCCGGTGGTCTGGCTCCCTGCGCACGACATCTACGCCACCGCACGCCATGCGCAAGTGCGCGAAGTGCTGAGCGACCACGCCACCTACATTTCTTCTGCCGGCGTCGGTTTGGCGAACTTCAACAAGGAGCCGCCGTTTCGCCCCAAAAGCCTGATCCTCGAAGCCGACCAGCCCCACCACACCCGGGCCCGGAACATTCTGGCGCGCATCCTGTCACCCAAAGCCATTCCGCAAATCCGCGCCGATTTTTCCGGGGCAGCGAATGTGATGCTCGATGCGCTTCTGGATGCAGTGGTATCAAGCGCAGCGGGAAACCGGGTGGTCGACGGCATCAAGGCGCTGGCTGAACCGTACCCGCTGAAGGTTTTCCCCGATGCTGTTGGCCTGGATGAAACCGGCCGGGAAAACCTGCTGCTGTATGGCGACATGGTGTTCAATTCGTTTGGGCCGCGCAATGACCTGTTTCTGAACGCCGCGCAGCGCGTCAAGCCGGTGACGGCCTGGATCATGGACCACTGCCAGCGCGCCCTGCTGCGCCCGGGTGGTTTTGGCGACCAGATCTACCAGGCCGCCGATGCCGGGGAAATCACCCACGATGAAGCGCCGATGCTGGTACGCTCGTTCCTCTCGGCCGGTGTTGACACCACCGTCAACGGCATTGGCAACGCCCTCTTGTGCCTGGCCCAGCACCCCGGGGAATTCGACAAACTGCGCGCCAACCCGCAGCTGGCACGCCAGGCCTTTGAAGAAAGCCTGCGTTATGAATCGGCCGTGCAAACTTTTTTCCGCACCACCTCGCGCGATGTGGAACTGGCCGGTGTCGTGATTCCCGAAGGCAGCAAGGTGCTGACCTTCCTCGCCGCCGCCAACCGCGACCCCCGCCAGTGGGCCGAGCCCCAGCGCTTCAACATTGAGCGCAAAAACATCGGCCACATGGCTTTTGGCACCGGCATCCATGGCTGCGTCGGGCAAATCGTGGCGCGGCTCGAAGGAGAACTGATTCTGGCCGGGCTGGCCAAACGCTTCAAACGCATTGAATTGGCAGGCGCACCCACGCGCCGTTTGAACAACACGCTGCGCGCTCTGGCCAACTTGCCGTTGCGCCTGACGCCCGCCTAGGGCCGCTGATGGGCGCCGGCGCGTCAGGCCAGCCAGCCCTCGCTGCGCGTCCACAGTTCGGCAGCCAGCGCCGCGTCTTGCGCCAGCGCGCTGGGCGTCCTCACCTTGCACTTGTCGTAATACAGGCCGCTCTGCGTGGCGGCCGCAGTTGCCGTAGCGCAATGCAGCGTTGTCAACGCACCCTCTTCCACCGTGATCATCCAGCGTTTGATCAGCGGCCTGATT
Source organism: Rhodoferax sp. (assembly GCA_031379255.1). Classification (GTDB taxonomy): domain Bacteria; phylum Pseudomonadota; class Gammaproteobacteria; order Burkholderiales; family Burkholderiaceae_C; genus JANYCG01. The sequence continues at coordinate 3,418 of JANNEZ010000077.1, forward strand.
GGCCACGGCACCGCGCGCCAGACGTCGCTGGCGACCACGCCCGGGTGCAACGCGTAGGTGTTCACACCGGCGCCGGCGAGTCGGCGCGCCAGTTCGGCGCTGAAGAGCGCATTGGTGAGTTTGGAGACGCCGTACTCGGCAAATCCGGTGCGGGTGGCGGTCGGTTGTTGCAGCGCCGCCCAGTCGATGCCGCTGGCCCGGTAGTGCGCGCGGCTCGAGACCGTGACAATGCGCGCGGGCGCCGCCTCTGCCGCCGAGACCTTGATACGCTCCAGCAGCAACTGGGTGAGCAGGAAGTGCCCCATGTGGTTGGTGCCAAATGCCAGCTCGAAACCGGATGCCGTCAGGCCCCGGCCGCCGGCCAGGCCGGCGTTGTTGATAAG
>JANNEZ010000074.1:0-3470 GCA_031379255.1 Rhodoferax sp.
ATCACCAGGCTGGATTCCTGGTAGATCAGGAACGCGCCTTTGGCCCCTTTGGACGCGCCGTCAATCGCGGTCCATAGTTTGAGCAGGTAATTAAGGTCCCATTGCAGCTCGGGCGCCGTGCGGCCAATACCAGCGGTGCGCGCGATGATGCTCATGCCATTGGGATATTCGAGCTGGTCCAGCGCTTCCTTGAGGTCAGCGCGGTCTTCGCCTTCGATGCGGCGTGAGACACCACCGCCACGCGGGTTGTTGGGCATCAACACCACATAACGGCCAGCCAGCGAGACGAATGTGGTCAGGGCCGCGCCTTTGTTGCCGCGTTCTTCCTTCTCCACCTGGACCAGCATCTCCTGGCCTTCGCGGATTGCGTCTTGAATACGGGCCTGGCTGACGGAAACGCCCTGCTGGAAGTACTGCCTGGAAATTTCCTTGAACGGCAGGAAGCCGTGGCGGTCTTCGCCGTAGTCGACAAAACAGGCTTCCAGCGACGGCTCGACGCGGGTGACTACCGCTTTGTAGATGTTGCCCTTGCGCTGTTCGCGCCCTTCGATTTCGATTTCGTAGTCGAGCAGTTTTTGCCCGTCAACAATCGCCAGACGGCGTTCTTCAGCCTGCGTGGCGTTGATCAGCATGCGTTTCATGCGGTTCTCCTTCTTCGTTCATCCCGGTCTTGTATTGCGACAAAACCATACGGCTCGTAACGAGCCAAAGATGCCGGACGGACGCCTTGAACTGAGGAGGAAATGCCGATAGACCGCAGCTCAGGCCCGCAGGGGCATGGGTTGTGGCGTAGGCGCGTGGAGGGCTGCGAGGGGATGTTGTTGCGAGTTTGCGGATGGATAACCCGCATACTTTTCCGCCAAACCGCCCGCAAAGGCGTTGGCTAACACGGCAAATGGCTGACGCGTGCCTGTAAGCGGGGCGAATACGCCCCACCGGCAATGTTGAATCAGGCTGGCCACCACAAACATCTCGCTTCGATCCGTTCACAGACAGGCGAGTAGACACGCGAGTCTGCAAACTTTGTATTCCGTTTCAATCGTTCATTGCGTCGGTTTGACCGATGGATTTGCGTGCCACAACAGGCATTTGGCCTGCTGTCTGCACGAAAACCGATCAGGGCATCGACTTGTGCCAGCGTTGCTGCATGCGGCCTGATTGGCGAAGGTGGACTAAACTTGTTCCACGATTCCGGCCAACCCAAAGTTTTGGATCAACCTGCAATCAAATCAACTACTTACAGCTAAACGCTAGTGCAACACATTATAGAGGCCAATCGTCCGGCGGCGGGCAACACGGCGCGCCCATCGGCATCGGTGCTGGAGGTGGACGAAAACTCGGCCGGACAGCGGCTGGACAATTTTCTGATGCGCGAGCTCAAGGGGGTGCCCAAAACCCATGTTTACCGCATCATCCGCAGTGGCGAAGTACGCGTGAACAAGGGCCGCGCCCAAGCCGATAGCCGGGTGGAAATTGGGGATTTGATCCGCCTGCCGCCGGTTCGCGTATCGGGAAAAATGGCCGACAAGGCCGAGGAGATGGTCAGTTCCACAGCGCCGGCGCGGGTGTTTCCGATCCTCTTTGAAGACGACAACCTGATCGCTCTGGACAAACCCGCAGGGGTGGCTGTGCATGGCGGCAGTGGCGTGAGTTTTGGCGTCATTGAACAGCTGCGCCGCGCCCGCCCGCAGTCCAAATTCCTCGAACTCGTGCATCGCCTGGACCGTGAAACCTCGGGCATCCTGCTGGTCGCCAAAAAACGTTCGGCTTTGACGAAGCTGCAAGACCAGTTTCGGGATCGGGAAACAGGCAAAACCTATCTGGCTTTGGTTATCGGCCATTGGCCTGTCAACAAGAAAGTGCTCGACAAACCCCTGGTCAAATTCCTGCTGCCTGCAAAAGCTGGCGCTGCACCCGCTCTTGAGGGTGAGCGCCGGGTCAAAGTCACGTCCAAAGACGACCCGCAAGGCATGAAGTCCGTGACCCTGGTCAAAGTGGCTAAACGGATGGAAAAACAGGGTTTGAACTTCACTTTGCTTGAAGTGACACTCAAAACCGGCCGAACGCACCAAATCCGCGTGCACCTGGCCAGTGAAGGTTTCCCGATCGCCTGTGACGACAAATACGGCGACTTCGAATTGAACAAAGCCTTGCAAAAGCAGAGCCTCAAACGCATGTACCTGCACGCCTGGCGGTTACAGTTCAACCATCCTGCGAGTGAGGAGCGGCTTGAATTGATGGCCAAGCTTCCTGCCGATCTTGAATTGTTCATGCCGGCACCCGCTTCAACCCCTGCTTAAAAATGCCGGACCACCACTTTGACCTCATTGCCTTCGACTGGGATGGCACCTTGTTTGATTCGACCGCCATCATCACCCGCTGCATTCAGGAAGCGGTGCGTGACGTGGGCGGCACGGTTCCCAGCGACCATGAAGCCTCTTACGTGATTGGCATGGCGCTGATGCCGGCGCTGGCGCATGCGGCACCCGATGTGCCCAAGGAAAAATACCCCCAGCTCGGTGAGCGTTATCGGCACCGCTACCTGGCGCGCCAACATGACATCACCCTGTTTCACGGCGTACTGGCCTTGCTGGCGGATTTGAAGTCGCGCAAACACACCTTGGCAGTAGCGACTGGCAAGAGCCGCAAGGGCTTGGACGAAGCTTTGAAGGCGGTCGACCTGCGCGACCTGTTTCACGGCTCCCGCACCGCCGATGAAACCCGCGGCAAACCGCACCCGCAAATGTTGAACGAGTTGATGGCGCAGTTTGGCGCGACGCCCGAACGCACGCTGATGATCGGCGACACCACGCACGATTTGCAGATGGCGCTCAACGCCGGTTGCGCCAGCGCAGGCGTGAGTTATGGCGCGCATGCCCACGATGCCTTTGACGGCTTGAAGCCGCGTTTTATTGCGCATTCGGTGCGTGAATTGCACGAATGGCTGGTGGCCCATGGGTGACAACGTCATTGACCCCAACGCGGCGCAAACCATCGCCCTGTGTCCCTCCGAAGATTTGAAAGACGGCAGCGAAGCCGTACCGTTTGACGTCACCTACGCGGGCCAGAGCCTGCGCGCGTTCGCCATCCGTTTCGAAGGAAAGGCGCATGCTTACCTCAACCGCTGCGCCCATGTTGCGATGGAAATGGATTTCCAGCCCAACCGGTTTTTTGACAGCAGTGGCGAGTGGTTGATTTGCGCCACCCACGGCGCCATGTACCACCCGGCCACTGGCGAATGCGTCGGCGGGCCGTGCCGTGGCGGCTTGGTGAAAATCGGACTTGAAGAACAGGCGGGTGTGGTGCGTTGGCATTCAAGCTGGAACCTCAAGCCTGTTGAATTTTAGAAAGCAAGGTATGAACGACTCTGACGACAACCGGCGCGAGCCATCGATTTCCTCTCCATGGGCCGACCCCGCCATCAAGGCGCAAGTGCCGACCAGTGCGCCGCAAAGTGCCGGTTGGGAGCG
>JANNEZ010000128.1:0-8249 GCA_031379255.1 Rhodoferax sp.
CAGGGCGCCGCCGCCGTGGCCAACCACGTTGATGGCGATGGTGGCAATGCCTTGCGAGGCGAACACCGAGGCGACCGTCCAGGGCGCGCCATACATGCTGTCGGTGAAACCGTGGCCAAAAATCGCCACCGGCCAGCCACCCGCCGGGCGTGGTCCGCTGGGCAGGAACAGCTCAAACACCAGCTCGTTGGTCGATAACACGGCCGGCTGCCCGCTCAGGCTGCCGGTGGCTGGAATGAACTGCGCGGTATTGAGGTAGTTGGGCGAGCTGAACTTGCCAAACGCCACGCGGTCAACCGCCCCGGCGACCACCTGCAAAGCCGGTGTCGGCAGGAACGAGGGCGTGAAGCCGGGCGCGGCGCCGGTTTGGCGCACAAACTGGATGCCTGTGAGCCCGGCCACTGGAAACACGGCGCGCGCTGTGCCGCCGTTGCCAATCATGAAGTCGGCCGGGGCCGGGCTGGAGCGGCCGATCTGCCGGTTGATTTTGGCCAGGTCGGCGCTGATGCTCTGTGTGGTGAACAAACTGGTGGCGACGACGCGGTGGCGCTGCGGGCGGTGGCTGTGTTCGGCGTCGGTCAAGGCGCGGCGGTAACCGGCGACTTCATGGTCGTCGTCATGGCGGTTTGGCTGGCCCCGAAAACGGCTGTAATGCACCGCTTCGAGCGGGTCGCCGGCCGCGTCTTTGACGCCATTGGTCACCACCACCATATAGCGCGAATGCTGGTTCAGCAGTTCGTCGGACTCAAACACCAGGGTCTTGGTGGCGGCATCCCAGGCGATCTGGTTGATGCCCACGCGGTCGCCAAAACCACGGCCGGTTTGTGTGTCGCCCAGGTTGATGAGGTAGACCGTGTCGCTGTTCACCGTGGCGGGGTTGATGTCGCCATTGAAAGGAATGCTGATGCGCGGCTGCGTGTTGAAGCCGTCCAGCGTGTTGATGACGTCGATGTCGGCGCAGTCCGAGGGGCGCACGGTGCAGTCGGGTTTGGGCAGGTTGACCCGTTTGTAGGTCACGTTGGACCAGTCGGCCCGGGTGAAGCGGTCGCTCGGGAACGGACTGCCGCCGGGGGTGGAAAAATCGTATTTGACGCTCACACCGGCCGCCAGCGCCCACAGGGGCGCGGCGGCAATCAGGGTGGCAAGGGCGACCCGGCGCCACGGTGCCGGGTGTGCGCCCGAGGTGGGACGGGATACGGGAATCTGGCCTGATTGCATGGAATCGCTCCTGGACAACGGGTTGAGTGGGAACCGAGGGAAATCGGCGTGGCCTGTTCAATGGCAGGCACGCGCCGACGTTCCCAAGTTGTATCTCACTGCAACAAAGCGGTCAATAGAGCGAATACCCGCCGTCGATCAAAAACGAGTCGCCTGTGTGATAGCTTGATGCCGAACTCATCAAATACACCGCCACGCCGCCGAAGTCTGCCGGGCTGCCCCAGCGGCGCACCGGAATGCGCGGCAACACGTTCTCGGCGAATTTGGGGTTGGCCGTGGCATTGGCTGTCATGTCGGTTTCGATCCAGCCTGGCAAGACGCTGTTGGCGCGGATGCCGTAGCGCGCCAGCTCCACCGCCAGGCCGCGCACCATGGAGACCATGCCACCCTTGGTGGCGCCGTAATGCTCCGAACGCGCCGCGCCATGCAAGGCTGCGAGTGAGGCCGTGCCCACCAGCGAACCGCCAGCCCATGGCGTACCTGCCGCTGAGGCCGCCTTTGCGCGCTCCACCAGGTGCCGCGCCGCCGCGCGAAAGGTGAAAAACGCGCCGTCCAGGTTCACGCGCATCACCCGCCGCCACTCGTCAGTGTCCATGTCGATGAAGGCTTTGCCGCCCCGGCCGCTCACCCCTGCGTTGGCAAAACAGGCATCGACTTTACCCATGGCGGCCACCGTGGCGGCGAACGCGGTTTCAACCGCCGCTTCATCGCCAACATCACAGATGAATGTTTCGATGCGCCGCCCGGTGGTTTCCAGAGCTGCCTTGGCGGTGGCGTTTTTCGCCGAATTGGTGCCCCAAATGGCCACGTCGGCACCGGCCTCGGCGACAGCCTTGGCGAAACCGAGGCCAATGCCGCTGTTGCCGCCGGTGACCAGCGCGACCTGACCGGTGAGGTCGAAAGGGGTGTAACTCATGCCTGTCTCCTAGTGCGAGCCAGCAATGATCTCAGATTTCGAGGGCTTCGAAGTCGGCCTTGGCCACGCCGCAATCCGGGCAAGACCAGGTATCGGGCACGTCGGCCCACCGGGTTCCGGCGGCAATGCCATCTTCGGGGCGACCGGTTGTTTCGTCGTACACAAAACCACACACAATGCAAATATAAGTTTTCATGATAAATAAATTAAATAAAAATCAGATTTCAAGTCTCAAATATATTGATTAGTATGCTATAAATATCAATTCAATTTTGCATAAAAATTAAATTAAAATTACCATATATAAAAATCAAACGAATAATTTTGGTGGGGACAAATGTCAACGGTATTTCAAGCGCTCACTTTGGCGAGTTGAGCCTTGTAATGGTTCGCGTGGCGCTCTTCGACTTTTGCCAACGCGGCAAAACGTTTTTGCGCCTTTTCCAGCGTCGCCCTGAATTGTGCCGCGTGCACTTTGGACTCGGCGATTTGTTCGTCCATTTCGGCGACCGCTGCCGCGTTGCCCTCGGCCAAGGCGGTTTTGCGAAAGCCCGGGTACATCTCGGTGTATTCGCAGGTTTCGCCATCAATGGCGATTTGCAGCGCTTTGGCGGGTGTCATCGTGGACTTGGGATAGAGCAGACCCAAGTGGCCAAAAGCGTGCATCACTTCCTGGTCGGCGGTTTCCTCAAACGCGCGGGCGGTGGCTTCGTCGCCGGCGGCGCGGGCCAGGTGAAATAGCGGTATTTGATGTGGGCCATGGATTCGCCGGCAAAAGCCGATTCAAGGTTGGCCAGGGTCTTGATGTCGGGGCGCTGGGGGTCTGTTGCGGGCAGGTGGTTGAAAACCGCCAAATGCGAATTGGCATATATTGCCAAAATCAATCCACCGAAACCCACCATGCAAACACCAGCCGCCACACCGCCGCCCCGCCAACTCTGCCCCTATCTGGCGGTAAAAGGCGCTAAAGCGGCGGTTGATTTTTATGTCCGCGCGTTCGGCGCCACTGTCGACTTCATGTTGATCGATCCGGCGGACGGGCGGGTCGGCCATGCCGAACTGCGTTTTGGCGCGACCTGCCTTTTCCTGGCGGACGAGTACCCGGACTTTGGCGCAGTCAGTCCGGACACCCTGGGCGGCTCGCCAGTCAAACTGCATCTTGACGTGTCTGACGCCGACGAATTCGTTGCCAACGCCCTGCGCCACGGGGCGACGCTGTTGCGCCCGGTCAAGCTGGAGTTTTATGGCAGCCGCTCGGGCCTGGTGTCCGACCCGTTTGGCTACAGCTGGTTCATTGCCAGCAAGGTGGAGGACGTCGCTCCGGCGGAGATGCAGCGCCGCTGGGCAGCCATGTCAGCCTAGACAAAAGCCTGTTTCAGGAATTGAAGGGCTGAATCTTCAGCCCCTTTGTTGTCCCGAACCCAATCCCGCCAATCCTGCCAAGCGGGCCGCGCCCTCGTTCAGCAGCGCGCCTTATTGGGCTTGCAGGTTGATGGATTTGGCCATCGCCGCGCCTGCAGTGGCTTCTTTTTTGTAGAAGGTGTCGAGCTGGGTCAGGCTCATCGGCTCGGCGATCACGGTGCCGGCACCTTCGATGATCTTGCGGATCTCGGGGTTGGCCAGCGCCGCGTAAGTCGCTTTGTGGATGGCGGCCATCTGGGCATCGGGCGTTTTGGCGCTGGCCTGGATGCCGATCCAGATGCTGAATTGGTAGTCTTCAAAACCTTTGGTGCCGCTCGCGGGCACCAGCTTGGGCAGGCGCGGGATGGACTGGTTCGAGGCAATTGCCAGCGCTTTGATCTGGCCGCCGTCAATCGCGCCGAGCACGGGGCCTACCAGGGGCACCACCGCAAAGTCGATCACGCCGCCCATCAGGTCTTTGAGGTAGGGCGCCAAGCCGTTGTAGGGCGCGTGCAGGCCCTTGGCACCGGCGCTTTGCAGGGCTTTCTCGGCCATCAGGTGGTACAACGAGCCAACGCCGGTGGAGCCGAAGCTCAAAGGTTTGTCGGCCTTTTTGGCGAAGGCCACGAACTCTTCGAGTGTATTGACCGGCAGGTCTTTTCTGACGGCAATGGCGATGTTGGTGTGGCCCACCAAAGCGGCCATGCGCATGTCGTCGGGCTTGTTTTTGGCAGCGGCAATGCCCAGCGGGGTGTAGATCAACTCCAGCGGCGAGCCGGCCAGGATGGTGTGGCCGTCAGGCGTGGCGTTGGCGGCTTTAAGCACGCCCAGCGAGCCACCGACGCCCACCACGTTTTCAACAATGACCGGCTGGCCCAGGGCCTCCGCCATGCCTTTGCCGACCGAGCGGCCCAACACGTCGGAGCCACCGCCCGGCGGGAAGGCGACGATCATCGTCACAGGTTTGTTGGGGAATGTTTGCGCGGTGGCTGTGGATGCCAGCGTCAGCAGGCCAAGGGCGGCGCCGGTGGCTGCGCCAGTTGTCAGCAGGTTTTTGATCCAGGATTTCATCGTGTTGCTCCTCAAGAATTGAAGGGGGATTGTCAGGCTAGGCAGGTCAGATTGGAACGCTTCGCTGCTGACCAGGCGGCGGGCGTTGTGAAAATCAATGGGCTGCGGCAAAGGACATCAAGCATTCAATCCGCAAAACGCGAAGTCAACCTCTGGGGCAAGGCCGCTGACGATGCGCGCGAGGCTCTTGCCCGAGCCGCAGGCGTGTGTCCAGCCCAGCGTGCCATGGCCGGTGTTGAGAAACAAATTCGGCAATTTGGTCTTGCCGATGAGGGGCACGTTGCTCGGGGTGGCCGGGCGCAGGCCGGTCCAGAAGCTGGCCTGCGTGGTGTCGCCCGCGCCTGGAAAGAGCTGCTCCACGCGGCGCACGATGGCCTCGCAGCGCACGCGGTTCAAGTCGCGGTCGTAGCCGTTCAGCTCCGCCGTGCCGGCAATGCGCAGGCGGTCACTGTCAGGCCCCGTCAGGCGCGAAAACACCAGTTTGAACTCGTCGTCGGTCAGGCTCACCTGGTGGGCCATGCTGGCGTCTTTGACTGGCATGGTGACGGAATACCCCTTGGCCGGGTAAATCGGCAAACGGATGCCCAGCGGCGCGGCATAAATCGGGCTTAAAGACCCCATGGCCAGCACGTAAGCGTCTGCGCGCAGGCGCTGGAAACGCCCCTCACTGTCGGTGGCCTCGACGTGGTCCAACTGGCCGGCCGCTCCCGTGCCGGTACTGCGCAGCGCGGTGATGGTGTGGCTCATGAGGAATTTGACCCCCGCCGCCTGGCACAGCTTGACCAGCTCGCGCGCGAAGCGGTTGGCGTCGCCCGATTCATCTTCTGCGGTGTAGGTGGCGCCGGCCAACTGCGCCCGGATATGGGCCAATGCAGGCTCGATCTTGATGGCTTCATCGGCGCTGACCACCTGCCGCTCGCAGCCCAGCGCGCGCATCTGCTCGGCTGGGCCCAGCGCAGCTTCAAACTCTTTTGCCGAGGTGTAGAAATGCAAAATGCCTTGCGTGCGCTGGTCGTAACTCAAGCCCGTGGCGCGGCGCAGCTCTTGCAGCATGCTGCGGCTGTAAGTGCCCAAGCGCACGATCTGCCCGATGTTGTGCCGGGTGCGCGCGGGCGTGCATTCGCGCATGAACTGCAGGCCCCACAGCCACTGGCGCATGTCCGCCCGGATGCGAAAGAGCAGCGGCGCGTCCTCTTTGCCCAGCCACTGCAGAACTTTGAGCGGCGCGCTGGGGTTGGCCCAGGGTTCGGCATGGCTCACTGAGATCTGGCCGCCGTTGGCAAAGCTGGTTTCGGCCGCCGGATTGGCCTGGCGATCCACCACGGTGACTTCGTGGCCGAGTTGGGAGAGGTAATAGGCGGAGCTGACGCCGAGCAGGCCGCTGCCAAGGATGAGGACTTTCACGGGAGAACCTTTTGAAGAAACGCAGGGCACGGAACACGCGGCGAATGCCAAACAAACAATGGCAATCAAGCGTGATCAATGCCCAGCCGCTCCCCCTGTCCTCGGTACCTGAGAGATTCACGCCCAACCAGGATGGCTGCGCGTTTGCTCCTTCGGTGCGCCCGGTGCCTTTTTGCAAAGGCGAGGGCGGCTCTCCAGACGGCTATCAACAAAAATAGACAGTAATGGTGACCTGAGCGTTCATGGGAGTTTGCGCCTTCGGTGGACGTAACAATCAATTTGCAACACGCAAAATACTGCTACATCACTCTCCTGTCTTGGTGAATTATAGTGCACGTCATATGGGCTTGGCAAGCGCCCGGCATGCCAAATAGGCTGAAAACGATCAGTGTTTACCCGTATTTTGGGTGCCGTCGAGTGCGGCACAGCAGAAGATCAGTGAGGTGCCAGTGTCTTGGCGATCGCGGCCTCGTACGTCCCATCGACCAAAATGAACAACATGCGGCACATCTTGCCCGAGCGGTTGGCCCAGGCGTGGTTGGTGCCGCGCTGGATGACGACGCTGCCGACCTTGAGCTCAACTTCACCTTCGTCCAGAACCAGTGTGAGTTCGCCTTCAATCACGATGCCGTAGTCCACCGTTTCGGTGCGGTGCATCAGCGGGTGCGGCGAGTCGGCCTTGACGGTGGATGTGGCGGCGTTGCCGGTTTGCTCAAACACAGCTTTCATGCGCGCCGCGCCATGCTTTAGAAAGTCTTCCGTATCGGGCGGAATGTCCACGTAACGGATGCGCGTGCCCAGTTTGGGGGGCGACAGGGTCAATGGGCCGGTGCTGGGGTCGGCGCCGTTGTCCACCACCACCGGTGTTGCGGCGGTGCACCAGACTTCATGGAAGACGGTGCCGGGCACGCCTTTGATTTCTGCCACAGTGGGCAAAGGTCCGTTGCTGCTGACGATGGCTTTGCCGTGGGCATCGTGGCCGGTGACGACGCGGTGGATGGGGGGGAAACTCATGTTGCTGCTCCTTGGGTTTGAAATGCGGGCTGATCAACGGCATCAGGTGGTGGGCACGGGCATGTCCTGTTTTGAAAACAGCATCGATGACCGGGCTTCGGGCGGAATCGGCGGCAGCGCTGCATCCCATTGTTCCCAAGCTTGGCGCAGGGTGTCGAGTTGCTCCGGATAACGCTTCGCCAGGTTGGCGCGCTCGCGCGCGTCGGAGTTCAGATCAAACAGATAGTCGATGCCGTCCACCCGCAGGTATTTGCGGCCCGCGCGGATCAGGGCACGCTGCCCGCGGTGCTTCATGCGCCAGGCCAGGTCGCCGGGTCGTTGCCATGCCGGGTCTTTGAACACCGCCTGCAAATCGATGCCATCCAGCGGACACGACGGGTCGGCCTGCACACCGGCGGCGGCCAGCATCGTGGCGGTCCAGTCCATCGTCAGGCTGGGGCAGGCGCTCACGCTGGCGGGTTGGATGCGGGCCGGCCAGCGTGCCAACAGAGGCACACGAATGCCGCCTTCAAGCAAGTCCATCTTCTGGCCCACAAAGGGCCAGTTGTTGGAAAACCTCTCGCCGCCATTGTCGCTGGTGAAAACGATCAAGGTGTTGTCAGCCAGCCCTTTTTTCTCCAGCGCGTCCAGCACCCAGCCAATGCCTTCGTCCATGTGGTGGATCATGCGGTGGTAGGTGGCCAATGACCCGCCATCCAAATGTGCGCCGTTGTTGAAGGTGCGTTTGGATTCCTCGGCATCATCGCGCGTTAGCCAGGGCCAGTGCGGGGCGCTGTAGTGCAGGCTGAGCAAAAACGGTTTGTTTCTGTTTTGCCGATTCACAAAATCTACCGCCCGATGGCTCAGCAGGTCGGTCATGTAACCCTCGATTTCCACCGGAGTTTCGTTGTCCCACAAATCCTTGGCGCCGCGCGGGCCGGTATGGGCAAAATAGTCCGCTCCCCCTGAATGAAAGCCGAAATACTCTTGGTAACCTGATTTGCGTGGTCCGAAATAGGGTGGATAACCCAGATGCCATTTGCCTATCAAGGCCGTGTTGTAACCCGCGTTGCCGAGCAGGGATGGCAGCGTGGGGTGCTCAGGCGGAAGGCCAATGATTTTGTCGCCATGCGCTGCCGCGATGGGTTCTTCGGCCCCGCCACGAAGCCGGTACTGCCAGCGGCCCGTGATCAGCGCAAAGCGGGTGGGTGAACACACCGCCGAGTTGGCGTAGCCGTGGGTGAAA
>JANNEZ010000150.1:0-2585 GCA_031379255.1 Rhodoferax sp.
CAGCAGCCGCAGCGTAGGCCTTCACGGCCGCTTCCCGCGTGACCGGGTCCGCCAGAGCCGCGCGCAGGCGCACAAAGTCGTCCATGCTGCCTTGTTCGTCGGCAGGCACACGCATGTACCGAAACGGGTCAGACGGCGACTCGCGCACGCCCAGCAGGAAGACGGGCGCGCCGTCGCCGGTGTCGATGGGCAACATGTAGTTGTGGAATTCGCGCGCCTGGCCGGCAGCGTCACGCAGCTTGTAGGTGATGCTGGGGCCGACATTGCGCATGTTCTTTTTGGCGTCGGGCTTGTTGGCAGCGCCCAGCCGGGCGTCAATGCTGTCAGCCAAGGAGCCGCGCAGGTCGACCTTGCGCACATCCACGCCGCTCTGGCCAGCGCCCTGGTTTTGGGCTGGGTTTTGGCCCATGTTTTCGACGTTGATAACCCGAAGGGCGGTGTATTCGAGCGTGAGTTTTTCGTCCGCCTTGCCGCCCGCGCCGGTCTGCCCCTTGACCAGCTCCGATTTGCCGCCAATCACACCTTGCACTTCAAACGGCTGGCTGGCCGACTTCATGGGCACGGCCTTGAGCTTGACGCTGGAGCCGCCGTCGTCAAAACTCGATTGGTAAATCTCCACGCCTTTGTAGTTCGCCGGGTGGTTCACCTCGACCCGCGCCGGAATTTGCCCGCCGGTTTTGTTGTCGTGGATGACAATCTCGCTGGCAAACAGCTTGGGCATGCCGGTGGAGTAATACTCGACGATGAATTTTTTCAGCTCCACCGAAAACGGCAAGTCCTGGATCAAAATGCCGTCGGCCTGGCTCAACACCGCCGTGCTGGAGCGCGTGCCTTCGGACACCAGCAAATTGGCGCGGAAAGTCGGGTTGCTCTCGGAGAGCCGGTGTTCGGGTTTCACGTCGGCGATCATGCCGCCGCCGGTGTAGGCGGTCTTGCCATTGAACAGCATCTGCGCGCGCACGATCAGGTCGCCGTCGAGCAGGCCGCCAATACATACCAGCACGATGGCGCTGTGCGCCGCGATGTAACCCAATTTATTGGCGGCGCCGGTCTTGGCGGCCACCATCCACCCCACTTCAGGCGCAATACCCGTTCCACCTCCCGCCGCCTGAGCCATTTCGCGCGACTGCAGCTTGACCTTCCAGCCACCGGTGGCCAGCAAGGCGCCAATGCGCCGGGCGGCCGCTTCGGCGGTTTCCGCCAGATCGGCCGAGGCCTTGTGTCCGAATGCCTTCAAACTCTGCTCGCGGATGTTTTCCTTGTAGGTTTTCAGGTCGACCAGGATTTTTGGCGTGTTGCGGGCGATGCACAGGGAGGTGCTGGTGACCAGAGCCGCCAGGATCAGCAAAAACCACCAGGCGCTGTAGACCGAATAAAGGCTGGCGTCGCCAAACACCTCGGCCCAGAATGGCCCGAACTGGTTGACGTAATTGACCGAAGGCTCGTTTTGTTTGAGCACCGTGCCGATCACCGAGGCGATGCAAATGATGGTCAGGAGCGAGATCGAAAACCGCATCGACGAGACCAGTTCGACCGCAGCGCGCAGCGGGCGCGAGGCGCTTTGAATCTCAATACCCTGTGTGGAAGCGGTCACGGATGGCGGTCGGGGAAAGAAAGGTCAGAACAAAAAGGGCGAACAAAAAAGGCGAACCAATGGGCCCGCCTTGTTTGGGTTGTTTTGACGCGGCTTGGTTCCCGCATCAGCGCGCTGTCAGCGCAAGCCGGCAATGTAATCGGCGACGGCCTTGATTTCGCGGTCATTCATTTTGGCGGCGACTTGCGTCATCGGCAGGCTGTTTTTGCGCACGCCATCGCGAAAAGCCGTCAATTGGCCGGCGACGTAATCGGCATGTTGGCCGGACAGGCGTGGAAACTGCGACGGCAAGCCCGCGCCATTGGGGCTGTGGCAACCGGCGCAGGCCGGCACCTGGCGATCGGCGATGCCGCCACGGTAAATTTTTTCGCCCAGGGCAACCAGCGCCTTGTCTTTGGCGAAACCGGCTTTGGGTTTTTTGGAATTGGCCCAAGCCGCCAGGTTACGGATGTCGTCGTCGCTCAAGGCGGCTGCAAAGCCCTTCATGACGGCGTTGTTGCGTTTGCCGTCCTTGAACTCGTGCAATTGCTTGGCCAGGTATTCGGGGTGTTGGCCGGCGAGTTTCGGGTTGATCGGAATGGCCGAGTTGCCGTCCACGCCGTGGCAGGCCAGGCAAACGGCGGTGTAACTCGCCTCGGCTTTGGCCAGATCGGGCTTGGCCACTTTCGGAGCCTCGGCTTTGGCTGCGGGTGCAGCAGCGGTGGCGGACGCGGCGGGTTTGGCGTCGTCGGCCGCAAATGACGGAAAAGCGCTCACAGCCAAGGCGGCACAGAGGAAATAGGGGGCAAACAGCTTCATGGGAATGTCGTGTCAGGTCTGGGTCGCAATCGGAGTCGCAAATGGGGGTCGCAAAACCTCGTGATTCTACAATGGCGCTGCGGCTGATCCCTTTGGCTTGCCTGTCCCCGACCCAAGCCCCCCCATGACCGATTCCGCAAAAACACCCCCAAGCCCGAAAAAACCGCCCGCAATGCCTACGGTTGCGGCGGTG
>JANNEZ010000297.1:0-1627 GCA_031379255.1 Rhodoferax sp.
CAATCATTATGCCGATGGGCCGCGAGCCGACTTGGCCGGTGACGTTTTGCCCGCGCGCGCGAGCAGCGGTGATGCTGGCAAGCGTGCCTTTCCACAAATCCGGCTCGTTGTGAACTTGTAGCAACAACACTGAGAGCGGCCGCTGCGCGAGTTCTGCTGCCGCACGCAATTTCTCAAAATCGCCATCGCCAAAATCGGAATTCACTTCAATTACGCCGCTACCGGCACGCTTCATGGCAAGAGCCAAACCGGCGAGTTCCGGCTCCATCGCGCTAAGGCCCGGCGTGTAGCGGCCGTCTTTGGCTTTGTGTTTAATGGTGCGCGAAGTCGTAAAACCGAGCGCGCCGGCGCGCAGCGATTGCTCCAGCAACACGCCCATCTCGGCGATCTCAGCATCGGTCGGCACTGCGGCATGATCGGCGCCGCGCTCGCCCATGACATAAAAACGCAGCGCGCAGTGCGGCACTTGCGCGCCGATGTCCATGATGCGCGGCATGGTTTCCAGCGCATCAAGATATTGCGGAAAACTTTCCCAGGTGAAATCGATGCCTTCGGCCAACACGGTTTCGGGAATATCCTCAACGCCTTCCATCAAGTTAATCAGAAAACGTTCCGCGCCGGGACGCACCGGCGCAAAGCCGACGCCACAATTGCCGAACACGGAAGTCGTTACGCCATGCCAGGAGGAGGGCGCAAGATAAGGATCCCACGTCGCCTGGCCATCGTAGTGGGTATGAATATCGACCCAGCCCGGCGTAAGTAACAGACCCTCGGCGTTGATTTCGCGTTTACCGGCTGAAATATTTTTGCCGACTTCGCTGATGGTCTTGCCGTTGATGGCAACATCGCTCACGCGTTGCGGCGAGCCGGTACCATCGACCAGATTGGCGTTGCGAATAACTAAATCGTGCATGGATGATTGAATCGTTAAGGGATAAAGCCAACCAAGTTTACACGATGCTCGGGTCCGCGCGTGCCGAGAATGAGTTCCTCCCCTTCAAGGGGAGGTTAGGTGGGGATGGGTTTGGCGTCGTATTGACCCATCCCCATCCCATCCTTCCCCTTGAAGGGGAAGGAGTGCTCTTCGGCGTGCAGTATGCCTGGAGAGGCCCATGGATACTGCCTCTTAGGCCATTCGTTTACGCGAGCTTCAATGACATGGCGCCATCAGCACCCGGTGCGATAGTGATTTGACGCGTATGAAATGCTGCAACGTTGGGTCGATGAGCGATGCTGACGAAAGTTGAATGCGGTAGATGCTCGTTCAGTAGGCGATACATTTCCTGTTCTGTTGCTTCGTCCAGCGCCGAGGTCGCTTCGTCCATAAACAGCCAATCGGGTTTGTGCAGTAGCGCGCGGGCGAAAGCGACGCGTTGTTGCTCACCAGGGGAAAGTTGCTGCCCCCAATGTTGTTGTTCGTCGAGCCGCACGGTCAACGCTTCCAGCTTGCATGCGCGAAGCGCATCGATAATCGCCGCGTCGGAAAATTCACCGGGCTTACCGGGATAACTTACCGTGTCGCGCAATGAGCCGATCGGCAGATAAGGTTTTTGCGGTAAAAACAAAGTGCGCTTGCCCTCAGGCCGGCTTACGCGCCCACGGCCGAATGGCCAGATGCCGGCGATGG
>JANNEZ010000300.1:0-4025 GCA_031379255.1 Rhodoferax sp.
GTACTCGGCCGACAACAGCGTATTTTTAGGCAGGATGAAATGAATCGGCCTGAACGTGCCGCCGTTGACGGGCACGTCCGGAAAGATGTGTTTGATCGCAACATAACAGGACGACAATGTGGTGTTGCGCGACATGTTCACGGGGCCACGCGACGTAGCGCCGGTGCCGGTGAAATCGAAATGCATGTCATCACCTTTGACAGTGATGGCCAGGCGGATCGGAATCGGCACGTCCACAATGCCGTCGTTGTCAAAGTAGTCCTCGAAGTCGTAAGTGCCGTCCGGCAGGTCCCGGATGTAGGAGCGCATCTGGCGCTCCGAATAAGCGATCATTTCGTTCAGGCAGTCAGACAGAACCGCACGGCCAAATTTTTTCACCAGCGCCTCGATGCCGCGTGTGCCCACGGAGAACACGTTCGACATGGCGGCCAGGTCGCCGGCAATCTCGGTCGGCAGACGGACATTCGCCTTGAACATGCTCACCAGCGCCTTGTTGATCCGGCCCTCTTCATAAAGTTTGACCGGCGGGATGATGATGCCCTCCTGATGGATCTCGGTCGCCTTGGGCGCCCAGCCGCCAGGCACATTGCCGCCAATGTCCATCCAGTGGCCGGTGGTCGCCATCACTGCAAAAAGTTCGCCGTCTACAAAAACCGGCGCGATCAGCTGAACGTCCTGCAAATGGCTTCCACCGATGTACGGGTCATTCAGAATCCACATATCCCCAGGCTTGAAGCCACCGTCTTCCTGGGCCATTTGAATCACCGTCTGAACAGTGAATTGCATGTAGGCCAGAAAGACCGGAAGGCCGTACCGCCCCTGCGCGATGGTTTCCCCGGTGGTCGGGTGAAAAATGCCGTTGGCGCAGTCGTTCGTTTCGGAAATGATGGGCGATATCGCCGCGTGGATCAGGTGCAGATCCATCTCGTCGGCAATTTGCTCAAGACTGCCACGCACCACGGCCAGGGTCACAGGATTGATCATTTCAGGCCCTCACTTTCACCAACAGGTTGCCTTTGGGGTCCACGGTCACTTGCATGTCCGGCTCCACAACGGTCGTGGTGTCAGTTTGCTCCACAATCGCCGGGCCGTCGAATGCCATGCCGGGCGCCAGGTCACCGCGCAGGTAAACCGGGGTGTCGTGCCAGCCATTGAAGTGCACCGGTCGACGCGAGGCCGCTTTTGGCGAGCCTGTTGCTTTAGAGCTGCTCAAGGGCAGCGCGGCGCTCGAGCGCCTGCCTACCGCAATGGTGCGCAGGTTGACGATCACCACCGGCATGCCGACCAAAGTGTTGCCGAAGGTCTCGCGGTATACATCGTTAAAAGCCTGTTCCAGGCGCTGGGTGTTCCAGCTCACGTCAATCATCACCCGCAGCGAATGGATCTGGCCGGCGTACGCCATGTCTGCGGCGTGCGTGATGGTGGTGACATCCACCGGCACCTGGCTGCCGTCAATCTGCGCCTGGCCCTGCACGCGCTGGCGCTCAATGATTTCAGCCAATTCTCCGGCACCCAACTTGTCGAGCTGTTTTTCCAGCGTTTGGGAAATGTCGTACCGCAGGTCTGCGTACACACAACCCAATGCGCACAATACCCCGGGGTAGAGCGGCACCAGCATGGTGCTGATACCCACCTCGCGAATCAGGGCGCCACCATGCAAGGGTCCGGCCCCGCCAAAAGCCACCAGGGCAAAGTCACGGGGATCGAGGCCGCGTTCAATCGACATCAGCCGGATCCGCCCCGCCATGCGCTGGTTCACCACGGCCAAAATGGCTTCGGCGGTCTGCTCCAGGCCCAGGCCCATTTTTTCACCAAGGCCCTGAACGGCCGCCCGTGCGCCGGCAACGTCCAGCGTGGTGTCGGTTCCGTTCATCGGGCTGGCCGGGTTGATGCGGCCCAAGACGATATTGGCGTCGGTTACCGTGGGTTCAGTGCCACCACGCCGGTAAGCCACCGGCCCCGGCACGGCTCCCGCGCTGCGCGGCCCCACCAGCAACATGCCACCGCGGTCTAGGTGGGCAATGCTGCCGCCACCCGCGCCAATGGTGTGCACGTCAATCATGGGAAGGCGCAGCGGAATACGGAAGTCCAGGTTGGTGATTTCAGCCACGTTGGGTTCACCGTTGATGACCACTGCCACGTCAAAACTGGTGCCACCCATGTCGCCTGTGATGATGTGCGAGAACCCGGCCTCAGCCGCCAGCCTTGCCGCCGCCATCACCCCCGCCGCAGGACCGGAGCGCACGATGTAAGCGGAGCGTTCGCCCAGTTGTCGCAGCGGTGCCACACCGCCGTTGGACTGCATGATGGCGACGTCACGTGCATAGCCCCAATTGCCCAGCTGGCGCGCCAGATTCTTGGCATAACGCGCCACCAGCGGTTGCAGGTAACCCTGCACCACCGCCGTGCTGGTGCGCTCAAACTCGTAATATTCGCGGACCACAGAGGTTGCCGCTACCAGCTCCCACTTTGGGTTGATGGCGGCCAGCACCTCACGCGCCTGCAACTCGTGCGCCGGGTTGGCATAGGCATGCATGAAAGAAATGACCACCGACTCCACCTCAAGCGTCTTCAACACCTCGCCAATCGCGCGCAGGCCCGGCACGTCCAGCGGCACCAGTTCATTGCCTTCAAAGTCCAGCCTTTCATTCACCTCAAAGCGCAGGTCACGCGGCACCAGTGGTTCGTGCGTGCCTTCCAGGCCATACATGTTCGGCCGGTCACGCCGCCCCAACTCCAGAATGTCCCGAAAACCGGCGGTGGTGACCAGCGCGCAACGCGCACCCTTGCGCTCGATCACCGCATTGGTGGCTATCGTCGTGCCATGGAGGATGGCATCCAGCTCATCCGGCGCAAGCCCGGCTGCTTTCAGCGAATTCAGCAGGCCAAGCGAAGGATCCTGCGGTGTAGACGGAACCTTCAGGATCAAATGCGGGCGCTTTGCATCGCCTGAAAAAAACAGGTCGGTAAAAGTGCCTCCGACATCAATGCCAACAATGCCAGCCATCAGGCCTCCTTCGGCTGAACGCCACCGTGTTTGCCAGGCCGCCTGGCGCCTTGTTGACCCTGATTGCTCTGCGCCCTTTGCACATCGGTGATGTAGGCGCCGACATGTCGACCCATTCGTCGCTCTGCGGCATCGCCATCTCGCGCCTCAATGGCATCCATTACCCGGCGGTGCGCCAAAATCACTGCATTGCGCACTTCAATCGAGTTGAATCCATCCAGATCCGTGGCTATAAAGACTGAATGCGCAATAGCGGCGATGAATGCAATCAACAATTCGTTGTGGCTGGCGCGAACCACCTGCACATGCCAGTCGAGATTGGCCCGTACATAGGCCGGAATATCTCCGGCCCTGGATGCCTGCTTCAGCGTGATGTGGCACTTTCCGATTTCTGCGAGGTCTGCTTCTGTGCGATGAAGCGCGGCGAAGCGCGCTGAAGAGGGCTCAAGTGCCGCACGGGTTTCAAACACAGCCTCCAGGCGAATTTTTTGACCCCGGATGAAGATGCCGACGGACCGCTCAATAGTGGCGCTGCTGGGACGCACCACTTCCGAGCCGCCGTTGCGCCCGACGCGCGTTGCGATCAGGCCTTCGCCCTCCAGAATACGCAGCGCCTCACGCACTGACGCGCGCGACAGGCCGGCCTGCGTTCCCAGGTCACGCTCATTGGGAAGCGGCATGCCTTCGTTCAGATATCCGCCAAGAATTTTCTCGCGCAGGATGCCGGCCAGCACGTCAGCTGCCTTGGGAACATTGACAGGGGAGATATCCAGCATGCTGCTCCTGTGCGGTTGGTCGATCAAGAAAATCCGGATTTAACTATCGATCAATAATATTGTCAGACCATTTAAATAGCACTATCGAAAACCCTTAGGGCCTGTTCACACTATTTTCAGGAGTGCGAACAGGCCCTAATCAATCCCGCCTATCTGGATTTCCGGGCGCGGCGCATTTCGCCGGCCAATGAAGCGCGATAGACGCGCGGGTCCAGCTCGAGCGCATAACGCGGGCTGTCCGG
>JANNEZ010000089.1:0-2675 GCA_031379255.1 Rhodoferax sp.
AACCAGCGCTGGGTTGAGGACACCGCGCTGCTTTGGGCATTGCTGACGGCGGCCAGCCACAGCAGCAGCGTCTGCCACACTGGCAATTGGACGACGCCAGGCGCCATCGGCTCAAACCAGCGCTGCATGCCGCCGTGCAGGGCGTTGTAGGCGACCGGCTGCCAGTGCGCGCGGTGGGGCACTTGCGCAACCATGCCGCCCTCCACCACAAAACAGGAATGGCGGCGCTTGCGGTAACGCCCGCCGTCTTTCAGGTAGGTGTCGGTGGCAAGGTCATCCCACGACGGGTTCAAGGCCAACAGGTCGGCCTGGCTGCAGAGCGCGCCCTGCGCTACCAGGGCGGGCGGCAATACGGCGTAGCCACCCTGCTGCAAGGCGCTGTTGACCTGGTCAAGGCTGCCCAATACCGTGGGTCGAATCAGCGTGCTCATGCCTCGACGCGCACGCCCTTCCAGAACGCGACGCGGCCACGCACCATCTCGGCCTCGGGCTTCGGGTCGGCATAGAACCAGACTGCGTCGGTGTTCATCTCCCCATTGACCATTAACGACAGGTAACTGGCCTGGCCTTTCCAGGCGCAGGTCGATTTGTGGTTGCTGAAGGTGGTGAACTCACGTTTCAAGGAGGATTCAGGGAAATAATGGTTGCCTTCCACCAAAACCGTGTCGTCACTATCGGCGATGGTGGTGCCGTTCCAGATTGCTTTCATAACGCGACTCTCCATTTCAATGGGCGCCCATATTTAGGCGCATTATTTGGGTGCATTATTTCGATGCAATAAGCCAATGCACGCTGAATTGATGGCCAGCGTCGATCCATACCGGCCCCGGCGTGAAGCCGGCTTTTTGGGCCAGGCCGCGCAAACTCTCCACCGTGAACTTGCAGGAGTTTTCCGTGTGCAGGGTTTCACCTTCTTCAAAACTGAAGGCCTGGCCGCAAACGGTGACCTGCTGGCGCACGCAGCTCATCAAATGCATCTCGATGCGCTGCAGGGGCGCGTTGTAAAAGGCGCTGTGGGCGAATTGCGCCAGATCAAAATTGGCGCCGAGTTCGCGGTTGGCACGGGCCAGCAGGTTCAGGTTGAACGCGGCCGTGACGCCCTGGGCGTCGCTGTAGGCGGCGTGCAAGACAGCCGGGTCCTTGATCAAATCAGCGCCGATCAACAAGGCGCCGCCGCGCAACACGCCCGCTGCCATGCGAAAAAATTCGACCGCTTCCTCGGGTGTGTAGTTGCCGATGGTGGAGCCGGGAAAAAAGCCGACGCGCTGGCGCGTGCCAAGAGGTGATGCGGGCAATTCCAGGCCCTGGCCATAGTCGGCCGCCAGCGGCTCCACACGCAACGCCGGAAACTGCTGCCGCAGGCCGACCGCCGCTTCGTTGAGGTAGTCGCCGGAGATGTCAATCGGCACATAACGGCTGGGCAGGGATGCGGCCGCGCCAAGCGCCGCGAGCAAAATACGCACTTTGGTCATGGCGCCAGCGCCAAACTCGATCAGGTCGGCATTGGGCCCGATGTGTTGCGCGATCTCGGCGGCGCGCTCGTGCAGCAGCGCGGTTTCGGTGCGGGTGGGGTAATACTCGGGCAAGTCGCAAATCTGGTCAAACAGGCGCGAGCCCTCAGCGTCGTAAAAATACTTGGGCGCGATGCTTTTTGGGCGGGTTGACAAAGCGGCGAGGAAATCGGCGCCAAAGGAGCCGGCTGGCGGCGCCGTGGCTGGCGCCGCGCCGCCCGAGGTGGACTCAAAAATTTTCATGCCAGCATCGTACCCGCTGGGCCTGCAAAGCCCGGTGGCAGGTGTTGAATCCAGATTCGAGCGGTGATTTTGGGAAACTTCTATTTTTGTTTAATTAAAATTATTTAATTTTTTTTGACTAAAATTTAATCAATTAAAATTTATTTTTTATAGCTAAAAATATAGTATTTTTGTGACTTAAAATCGATTAATATCAATATAAAAATCATTAAAATAGATTTTTTGCACCTCTGCGACAAGCAGCGCAAGGCCGCAGAATTACAGTTAGCGTTTAACCCGCAACCCCACATTGATCTGGAGCGTCGCCCATGTCCCAACTCACCACCCTGACCAACCACCAGGTCCGCCTGGCCACTCGCCCGGTGGGCCTGCCAACCCGCGCCAACTGGAGCTTCACCACCGAGCCTGTGGCCGAGCCCGCTGAAAGTGGCGTGACCCTCAAAACGCTGGCGCTGTCGCTCGACCCGGCCATGCGCGGCTGGATGAACGAAGGCAAAAGTTACATCGCGCCAGTGGGCATCGGCGAAGTCATGCGCGCGGGGGGTGTGGGGCAAGTCATCGCCTCGAAAAACCCGGCGTTCGCCGTGGGCGACACCGTTTCGGCAACGTTCGGCATCCAGGAATACATCACGCTGGCGGGCGCAGACCTGAAAAAGAACGGCCTGGTCAAAATCGACCTGCGCGCGGGCTCGGTGAACCAGTGGCTCAATGTGCTGGGCATGCCCGGCATGACGGGTTATTTTGGCCTGATGGACATCGGCAAACCCAAAGCCGGCGAGACACTGGTGGTCTCGGGCGCGGCGGGCGCAGTGGGCCAAACGGTCGGCCAACTGGCCAAAATCAAGGGTTGCCGTGTGGTTGGCATCGCCGGCGGCGCAGCAAAATGCGACTGGGTCGTGAAGGAGCTGGGGTTTGACGCAT
>JANNEZ010000336.1:0-2819 GCA_031379255.1 Rhodoferax sp.
ATACAGCAGCGTGACAAGGCTCATAGACATTTGTTCACCCCCACGCTTGTCACGTTGTGTACTGCGCTGCCCCCCGAGGGGGTGCGAGCTAGCTTGAAGCGGTTCTGCGCGTCGCTCATTTGGCTTCTCCTTTGGCTGGTGCTGGCAGTTTTTTGTCTTTCTTCTTGAACATCTCCAACATGCGCCGGGTCACCAAAAAGCCGCCAAAGATGTTCACTGCGGCCAGCGCAACGGCCAGCACGCCCATGCTTTTACCCAGCGTGGTCTCGGTCAGCGCCGCCGCTAGCATGGCGCCGACGATGACGATGGCCGAGATGGCGTTGGTCACCGCCATCAGCGGCGTGTGCAGCGCGGGGGTGACGGTCCAGACCACGTGGTAACCCACGTAGATGGCGAGCACGAAGATGATGAGGTTGGTGATGGTGGGGGAAACGATGTCCATGGTGTCACTCCGAAAAATTCATATCGGGCAGTTTGTATTCGCCGCTGATCGATCCCATACTGCCCCGCGCCGCTTGGGCGAGCAAGTCGGCCCAGCGCGCCGTCGACGCGTGAATGGTGTTGAGCGGTCCCGCCGGGACAGCTTCGCCCGCCGCACCGCGAAACTTCACCGATGTCAACAATCGGGCCTCGATGAAACTGCCCTTGTCGTTGCCCACCGAATGCTGGAGGGCCAGCACCTGACCCGGCAGTGCGACGCCTGCTGCCGCCAGTTTCGCGGCAATGTCGCCGACCGGGGCGGGCGACTGGGTGCCAAACCCCACACGCCCGCGCACGATCAGGCAGTCCAACCCGGTGTGCCCGCTTTGGTCAACCACATACCACTTGGGGTCGGCTTTGCAATTGGGCACCCATTGCATCGTGCCCGCCGTGTAGCCCCAAGGCGCGCTGGCGCGCATGATCAGGACAGCCCGCAATTCCCTGGCCGGGTTGAGCAAAGCCCAAACCTTGTACTCCGCGGGAATGGTTCCCGTCTGGGAGCCGCCGTAGGGCGAATCCAGGTTTTTGGCATCCAGCAGCACCCACTGGCCGCCCTGGGGCAACACCACCTTGGCGCGTCCGAGTGCCTGAACCCCGTCGGTTTTGGCCAATTCCTGCGCCGCAGCAGGCGTCAACGCCAGCAAAAACGTCAGCGCCGCAACGGCGGCCACGCCCAGCGCCTTGCCGCGCTTCATCATGATTTCCGCTTCACGTCACCACCCTGCGCCATCAAACAGGCCGCCACGATGTCGTCCTCCATATCGACATGCAGCGCGCCCTCTTTGTTGATGATGAGCTTGAGGAAGTCGATCACGTTGCGGGCGTACAGCGCCGAGGCGTCGGCCGCCACCAGCGAGGCCAGATTGGTCTCGCCGATCAAGGTCACGCCGTGTTTCACCACGGTTTTGTCGGCCTCTGAAATCGGGCAATTGCCGCCGACCCCTCCATCGTCACGTTTCGGGCCTTTGCCGGCGGCAATGTCAACGATCACCGAGCCGGGTTTCATGCTTTTCACCATGTCTTCGGTGATCAGCGTCGGCGCGGCGCGGCCCGGAATCAGCGCGGTGGAGATCACGATGTCGGCCAGCGCCACGCGTTTGGCCACTTCGATCTGCTGGCGCGCCAGCCACGAAGGCGGCATGGGTTTGGCATAACCACCCACACCCACCGCCGCCTCTTTTTCTTCTGGCGTGTCGTAAGAGACTTCAATGAACTTGCCGCCGAGTGACTCGATCTGCTCTTTCACGCTGGGGCGCACATCACTGGCTTCGATCACCGCGCCCAGGCGTTTGGCGGTGGCAATCGCCTGCAATCCGGCCACGCCCACGCCCAAAATGACCACCCGGGCCGCCTTCACGGTGCCCGCCGCCGTCATCAACATGGGGAAGAAGCGCTGGTATTGGCCGGCCGCCATCATCACCGCCTTGTAGCCGGCGATGTTGGCCTGGGAGGACAAAACGTCCATGCTTTGCGCGCGGGTGGTGCGCGGCGCGGCTTCGAGCGCATAGGCGGTAAGGCCCGCGCCGGCGAGTTTTTGCAAACCGGCGGCGTCAAACGGGTTCAGCATGCCCACCAGCGTGGTGCCCGATTTGACTTGGCCCAGCTCCGCGTCAGACGGGCTGCGCACCTTGAGCACAAGCTCGCAGCCCAGGGCGCCAGCTGCGTCGGTGATCTCGCCACCCGCCGCCACATAAGCCGCGTCGGTCACGCTGGCGGCGACCCCGGCGCCCGACTGGATGCGCAGGGTGTGGCCCTGGGCTTTGAGTTTTTTGACCGTCTCGGGCGTTGCCGCGACACGGGTTTCGCCCGCAGCGGTTTCTGCGGGTATTCCAATCAACATGGTGGGCTCCTCAGCGAATTCAGGTTGTTTGGCCGCTAGCTTACCCGAGTTTGAGCGCCCTGCCGACATCCTTGCGCCACTGCCGCGCTATGCATAATCCGGCATGGACACCCGATGGAAACCCAGCGTCACCGTCGCTGCGATCATTGAACGCGGCGGTAAATTCATGCTGATTGAGGAGCAGACCTCGGAGGGCCTCAAGCTCAACAACCCGGCCGGCCACCTGGACCCGGGCGAATCGCTCATCGACGCCTGCGCCCGCGAGGCGCTCGAAGAAACCACCCGCCGCTTCAAGCCGAACGCGCTGGTGGGTGTGTACATGTCGCGCATGCAGCGCGCATCTACCGGCGAAGACATCACTTACCTGCGCTTCGCCTTTTGCGGAGATTTGGGCCCTGTACAGGAGGGCGCTGCGCTGGACACCGGCATCGTGCGCACCCTGTGGATGACGCCGCAGGAAATCCGCGACTCGGCTGCGCGCCACCGCAGCCCGCTGTTG
>JANNEZ010000090.1:0-16862 GCA_031379255.1 Rhodoferax sp.
GGACGCGGCGATCCTGGCGCGCCTGGAAGCTACTTGGGACGGCCGCACCAAGGTGCAACGCAGCCAGGTCTGGATCGACCGCCAACTCGGCAAGATCCACACCAGCCTCAAAGCCATGAGCACGGGCCTGGCCGACAAACCCTTCTGTTTTGGCATTCACATGAGCCTGGCCGACATCTCGACGGGCTGTGCATTGGGTTACCTGGATTTCCGTTTCCCGCACATCGCCTGGCGCACCGATTTCCCGAATTTGGTCAAACTGCATGAAAAACTGATGCTACGCCCCAGTTTTGTGGAGACCGTGCCGGCTTGACGGCGCTGCCACAGGGCCGACTGCAAATGCGAGACTCGGAACAAAGCCGTCAAAAAGAGGTCTAATGGGCAAGCTGGCAAAGGAAATCCGGCTGGATTTTTCCCTTTGAGCCAGTTGGCACCGAAAGCGCCCCATCCCGGGTTGCCCGTGCCCTTTCCAGATTCATTCCTGAGCACAATCCACGATGCTGTATCCGGAACTCTTCAAACAACTCGAATCGGTGCGTTGGGATATGGCCAAAGACATTCCCTGGCACCACTTCGACGCCCCGCGCCTCACCGAAGAGCAGGCGCTGACCATCAAGCTCAACGCCATCACGGAATGGGCGGCTTTGCCTGCCACCGAGATGTTCCTGCGGGACAACCGCGACGACAGCGATTTCTGCGCTTTCATGTCGGTCTGGTTTTTTGAGGAACAGAAACACGCGCTGGTGCTGATGGAGTACCTCAAGCGGTTTCGCCCCGACCTCGTGCCCACCGAGGCCGAGTTGCACGCGGTGCGTTTCGAGTTTGACCCGGCGCCGCCGCTGGAAACCCTGATGATGCATTTTTGCGGCGAAATCCGCCTGAACCACTGGTACCGCCGTGCCAGCCAGTGGCACAGCGAGCCGGTCATCAAACACATCTACACCACCTTGAGCCAGGACGAGGCGCGCCATGGCGGCTGTTACCTCCAATATATGCGCCGGGCGATTGCCCGTTACGGCGCAGAGGCCAAACTGGCGTTCGCCAAAGTGGGTGTGTTGATGGCCAGTGCCCGGCGCACGGCCCAGGCGCTGCACCCCACCAATCTGCATGTCAACAAGGCGCTGTTCCCGCGCGACACGGTGCAAAGCCGGTTGCCGGATCCGGCCTGGCTTGAACACTGGCTCGACAGCCAGATCAAATTTGACGTGGTCTGGGAAACCAAGGTGGTGGATCGCATCTTGCACAACCTGAGTCGTTTATTGGGGCGGCCCTGCGCGACCGTGCAGGAACTCAACCGGCTTCGCAAGAAAATCGGGCAGGAGCTGGCCGTGGCAAAAGCCGCTGTGGTTGGCCTGCCCGTGGCGCCAGCGCTCTGACGGCCAGCCGGCCAGCAGGGGCCGGACCGTCGGAACCCTGGATCCAGGCTCCGGGCTTTGGGGCCGGGAGGCTTGGAGCAGGCCCTGCTAGCATCAGACCATGCCACCAACTGCCACCCAAGGCGCCCCCACTTTTGCAGACAAGTTATGCGGCCGGGCCGACGCCTTGGCGCGCGTGAGTGGTTTGCCGCGCCCGTTGGTGTTCACCAATGGTGTGTTTGACGTGCTGCACCGCGGCCATGTCGTCTACCTGGAGCAGGCACGCGCCCAAGGCGCCAGCCTGGTGCTGGCGCTCAACACCGACGCTTCGGCGCGCCGCCTGGGCAAAGGCCCGGACCGGCCGCTCAACAACGAGATGGATCGTGCGATGGTGATCGCCGCGCTCGAATCGGTGAGCCTCGTGACTTGGTTCGATGACGACACGCCGCTGGAGATCATTGCCGAGTTGAAGCCGGATCTGCTGGTCAAAGGCGGAGACTACAACATGCAGCGCCTGGCGGAAACCCAAGTGGTTGAGGCCTACGGCGGGCGGGCGATGGCAATTGCGTTTGTCGACGGTTATTCGACCACCGCCCTGGTCCGGAAAATCAGGAGCCCGGCGCCTGACTAGGCAATTCTTGCGGCGCGCTGGCAAGGGGGGATTGCGGCTTTTTGCGGCGCAGCCGGGCAACTCCGCGCTTGAACAACAGGCCTGCGTCGTCCACGTACGTGAACACTGCGGGCACCACCAGCAAACTCAACACGGTGGATGTGATCAAACCGCCAATCACCGCAATGGACATCGGCGAGCGGAAGCTTGGGTCGGCTTCGCCCCAACCCATCGCGATCGGCATCATCCCCGCGCCCATCGCCAGAGTCGTCATGATGATGGGGCGGGCGCGTTTGTGGCATGCATCCAAGAGCGCTTCAAGCCGCGTCATGCCGTGATCGCGGCGCGCCATGATGGCGTACTCCACCAGCAGGATAGAGTTCTTCGTGGCGACACCCATCAGCATGATCAGGCCGATCAGCGAGGGCATGGAAAAACTTTTTTGAGCAATCAGCAGGCCGACAAAGGCGCCCCCCAGGGCCAGCGGCAGGGCGCACAGAATCGTGACCGGGTGCAGGAAATCCTTAAACAAAAGCACCAGCACGATGTAGATGCACAACACACCGGTGAGCATGGCCAGGCCAAAGCTGGCGAAAAGCTCACCCATCACCTCGGCGTCGCCGACCTCCACCACTTTCACACTGGCGGGCAGGGCCTTGATGGCCGGCAGCTGTTTCACGGCTTCCGTGACGTCGCCCAGGGGAAGGCCGGAGAGTTCGATCTCGAAATTCACGTTGCGCGAGCGGTCATACCGGTCAATCACCGCCGGACCGCCGGTCATCTCCAGCGTGGCAATTTGTGCCAGCATAACCGGCCCTCTGGCGCCAGGCACGGCGAGGCGCTCCAGAACGGACAGGTCTTTGCGCGCGTCTTCCTGCAGTCGCACGACGATCGGCACCTGGCGCTGGGAAAGGCTGAGTTTGGGCAGCGACGTGTCGTAGTCGCCGGCCGTGGCGATTCGCAGGGTTTCGGCGATGGACGCCGTGGTGACACCCAAGTCTGCCGCTGCCGCTAGATTCGGGCGGACAGCGATTTCCGGACGGATCAAGCTGGCCGTCGAGGCCACACTGCCCAGGCCGGGAATGCTGCGCAGGTCTTTCTCAACCGCTTGGGCCGCACTGGCCAGGGCCAGCGGATCGGAGCCGGTCAACACCAGGATGTATTTTTCTCCCGAGCCGCCCAGACCCACTTTGCTGCGTACACCCGGAAGCGGCTCCAGCGCCTGGCGGATGTTGGCCTCAATGCCCTGCTTGCGCGGGCGGGCGCTGCGTTCAGACAAAATGATTGTCAGCGACGCCTTTCGCGCCTCGGCTGCGCCTTGCGGCGCAAACGGGTCAGAGCCAACACTGCCCGCGCCGACCGTGGTGTAGGTGCTTTTCACGTGCTCCACCTTGCTGATCATCACGCGCGCC
This sequence comes from Rhodoferax sp., assembly GCA_031379255.1. Taxonomy (GTDB): domain Bacteria; phylum Pseudomonadota; class Gammaproteobacteria; order Burkholderiales; family Burkholderiaceae_C; genus JANYCG01. The sequence continues at coordinate 3,378 of JANNEZ010000090.1, forward strand.
GCTTCGGCGGCGCTTATCGTCTGCGCCAGCGTGGAGCCCGGCGGCAGCTCCAGGTAGACCTGGGTTTGGGAGTTGTCGTCTGGCGGCACAAAACCGGTTGGCAATAGCGGGATCAACATAATTGATCCAAGGAAGAATGCGCCCGAGGCGACCGCCGTTGCAAGCCGGTGACGCACACACCAGTTGGCCATGCGCATGTAGATTCTCATCCAGCCCGGTTCCTTGTAGGCGGTCACGATGGGCTTGAGGATGTAGGCCGCCATCATGGGGGTCAGCATGCGTGCCACGATCAGCGACGCACCGACGGCGAGGGAGGCCGTCCAGCCGAATTGTTTGAAAAACTTGCCGGCAACACCGCTCATGAACGCGGTCGGCAAAAATACGGCAATCAAGGTGAAGGTGGTGGCGATCACCGCCAGGCCAATTTCATCGGCCGCTTCCATCGCCGCCTGGTAAGGCGTCTTGCCCATGCGCAAATGCCGAACAATGTTTTCCACTTCCACAATCGCGTCGTCCACCAGGATGCCCACCACCAGCGACAGCGCCAGCAAGGTCACCACGTTGACGGAGAAACCCAGCAAGTACATGCCGATGAAGGCCGGGATGGCAGACATTGGCAGCGCCACAGACGAGACAAAGGTGGCACGCCAATCACGCAGAAACAGCCATACCACAAGCACGGCAAGCGCAGCCCCTTCGTACAGCAGTGCCATCGAACCGTGGTACTCCTCATCCACCGGCGCGACAAAGTTGAAAGCCTCGGTCAATTCAAGATCCGGGTGCTGCGCTTTCAGTTCGGCCAAGGCGATTTGCACAGCGGCACCCACCGACACCTCGCTTTCGCCACGACTGCGCGACACTTCAAATCCAACCACCGGTTTGCCGTTGAGCAGAGCGGTAGAACGCGGCTCGGCGATGGTGTCGGTGACCGAGGCGACCTGATCAAGGCGAATTTTCCGGCCATCGCTCAAGCTCAGAAATAGGCTGCCCAATTCCTGCGCCGATTTGACGGTGGCCAAGGTTCGGACCGGTTGTTCGCCGCCACCCACGTCTGTGCGGCCGCCCGCGCTATCCTGCTGAACCTGGCGCACCTGGCGAGACACGTCGGCGGCAGTGGCGTTCAGCGCCTGCAGCTTGAACGGATCAAGCGCGACCCGCACTTCGCGTGTGACGCCGCCCACCCGGGCGACCCCGCCCACGCCGCGCACCGAAAGCAGCTTTTTGGAGATCTCGTTGTCGACAAACCAGGACAGCGCCTCGTCGTCCAGGCTATTGGAGCGAACCGTGAACGCCAACACCGGCAACGACGCCATGTCAAGCTTGCTGACAATCGGGTCTCGGACGTCGCCTGGAAGCTCGCTGCGAATCCGCGACACAGCAGAGCGGACATCGTCAACCGCTTCCTGCACCGGCTTCTCCAGACGGAACTCAGCGGTGATCGTGACCGCCCCATCCTGGACCTTGGTGTAGATGTGCTTGAGACCCTGCAAAGTGGCGATCGAGTTTTCAATTTTCCGGGCAACTTCGGTCTCCAGCTGGGCCGGCGCAGCGCCGGGAAGGGCTGCGGCAACCATCACGGTAGGAAGATCTATGTCCGGGAAATTCTGGATCTTCATGGCCTTGAACGACAACAGGCCGGCAAAGGTGAGCAACACAAACAGCATCACCGACGGAATCGGGTTGCGAATCGACCAGGCGGAGACGTTCATGGTCCGAAGCGCTTTCTATTTGGCATTGGTCACGCGGACCAGGTCACCGTCGTTCAGAAAACCTGCGCCGAGCGCTACCACGCGGGCGTCGGCCACCAGTTTGCTGAGAATCTCCACCCGGTCGCCGACCAGCCGACCAGTATGGACCTTGACCTGCGCAATGCGGTTGTCAGCGCCAACGGTGTAAACGTAAGTGAATCCGTCCCGCATGACCACGGCAGTTTGAGGCAAAGTCGCGGCCTGGCTTTGGCCCAGTTCAAAGTCACCCTTGGCAAACATGCCGGGCTTGACCAAATGTTGTAGGTCGGGCGCCACCGGCAAATCAACGTACACCAGGGCGGCGCGGGTTTGAGCGTCCACCTGCGGGCTGATCATGCGAACCTTGCCGGGCACTTTCGCGCCAGCGGCACTGGTGACCGTGACGGCCAGTCCGGGTTTGACCCGGGCCAGCTCTGCCGACGTCACTTCGGCACGCCATTCAAGCCGGCCTTTGCGGATCAGGCGAAACAATTCGCCACCCCCCAGCGCTCCTGCCGAAGCCGTGCGTGCGGAAATGATGCCGAAGTCTGGCGCCAGAACCTGTGTATTTTTCAAGCGCACCTGTTGCGCCAGGACTTGTGCACGGGCAGTCAGGACCCGGGCTTTGGCGCTGGACTCGGCATTGAGCAACTGGCTGATTTGCTGGGCACTGACGGCGCCGCTGTTTTGCACGGTGCGTGCCCGTTCGGCCTCCTGCACGGCGGCAGTGGCTGCAACTTCGGCCTCGGCCAAAGCCGCGCGGGCGTGGGCAATATCGGCTTGGATGCCGTCTGAAGCGTAAACCGCCAGTACTTGGCCGGCGCGCACCCGGTCACCAATGTCCACGCGCACCTCGGCCAGGCGCAAACCCTGCGCTTCGCTGCCAATACTGTTTTCCTGCCAGGCCGCGATGTTGCCGTTTGCGCTGAGGGTGATCGGCAATTGCATCAGCTGAAGTTGCGTGACGGCGACGGTCAAGGCAGGTTTGGGTGCGGCTTGAGGCTTGTCATCCGCCGCCTGGACTGCAATGGACAACAGACCCAGCGTTACAGATGCGAAGAGCATTGTCGAAGCAACTCTTCGTGCGACAGGATTCAAAATGAAAATTTTCATGGACATCTACGGGAGACCTGAAAGGTTGGGCGACAAATCGCGCACTTGAATTTGTTTGAACGGCATCATCGGATTTTGTCCGGATCGGTTGCCGCGACCGCGGTAGCTTGCCAGCCACCACCGACAGCCCGGTACAGGGCCACCCAGGCCAATACCTGGTCACGTTGCAAGGCAAGACGGCCAGTTTCGGCGGCCAGCGCCATCCGGCGGGTGTTCTCGACATCGATTTGGCTTGCGAATCCACTGCGCTGTCGCACGACCATCGCGTTCAGTGCGGCCCGCCAAGCCTGGGCCGAACTTTCTGAGTTGGTCCGCTGGTCCATTGCGGCCTGCAGGTTGACCAGCGCCTGTTCGACTTCGCGCACCGCCTGTCGCACTTTCCCCCGGTAAATTGCAACCGCTTCGTCGTATCTGGATTGGGCAGCGTCGGTGTTGGCTTGGCGACGACCGCCGTCAAACAGGGGAACCGAAAGAGTCAATGGCCCTATGGACCAAGTCGTCAAATCGGTGCTGACTCCGCCCGCGTTCACACTGAGCGCTCCAATTGACCCGCTCAGACTGAGTCTCGGGTAGCGTTGTGCGTTGTAGCTGGCCAGGTCTTGTGCGGCGGCGTGAATGTCACGCGCTGCGGCAAACAGGTCCGGCCGCTGGTTGAGCGCTTCCGCTGGAACCGCAGCCACAAAGACTGGAGCGAGGACGGCCTGGCCGACGGCAGACTGGGCGAATCGTGCTCTCAAATCCGGTTCGGAAAAACCGGTCAAGGCGACCAAACCTTTCAACATCACGTCGCATTGGGCGCTGACCAAGACAACCTGGTTGGCGGCGTCGGCTGCGCTGGCTTTGCCCATCTCGAGGTCGCCATTTGCTGTGAAACCCGCGCGGGTCGAGACACTCAAAAGCCGGGCAGATTCGGCCTTTGAATCGGCGTCTTGCCCGGCCAGAGACACCTGCCGGGTGCAGGCAATAAGTTGAAGGTACTGGTTTGCGACCTCAGCCGCCACCGACACCCGGGCATCGTGCCACAAGGCCTGGGCGCCAGACAGCCGCTCTGCCGCCGCTGCGGAGGCGCTTGTGTTTGCGCCAAACAGATCAATCTCCCAGACCGCAAGCAAGCCGGCCTGAAGCGTGGTTGCCAGCGGAATGTTGGGTTGTGTCACAGAGCGGGCGGCGCTGGCAGATGCATCCAACGTTGGCCCCAAAGCAGCGCGGCTGCTAGTCAACGCGGCCCGGGATTGCCAGATGCGCGACTTTGCCGAGGTCAATGTGGGACTTGCCGACTGGGCGGCGTCAATCAACTCGACAAGCAATGCGTCGCCATGTTGCTGCCACCAAAGGCCAAGGTCTTCACGCTGGCCGTTGTGGGGCAGTGGCGCTTGCCATTGGGCGGGCGCAAGGAGTGGGAGTGAAGCCGCCACTTCGGCATTCTGGGCAGGCGCAGGCAGATTGGCGCAACCGGCCAGAAAAACCGGAAGACACCATGCGGAAAGCCGCCATGCAATCATCATTTTCCTCCGTTGATGGGCCGTTCGCGACGGGTACGTTCCGCGTCAACCATCGCAAAAGCGAAATCCGCCAGCCTGACGACGGCCTTGTCAATTGCTGCGAGTGTGCTGGCGAGGCGCGGCGCGATGGCGTCAATCAGGTCGCGCCCGACGAACATTTGCAATGCCAAAGCCGCAATGGCAAAACCCAGCCGGTGGATTTCTGCATCGGGGCGGACAAGGCCGAGATGGCGGCACAACACCGTGCAAAGCGCCTTGTGCGCGGGCTTGATGCCGTGTTCAATTTCCTGGGCCCACAGCCCGGTGGGCTCAATCATTTCGCGAAAATGCAGCCGGACACATTGCTGCAACAGCTCCCCCTGTTTCATCGGCGCAAGAAATCCTGCGTAATAACCCTCTAGAGCCTGGCGCAGTCCCATACCCGGCTGGGTAAAGAGTGCGGTGTCGTTGTGGTGCCCGCCCATGGGCTCCACAAAAACCGCGCGGTAGAGCGCAGCTTTGTCGCCAAAATAATAACTGATGGCCGCGATGTTCACCCCGGCAGCGTCAGCAATCTCCCGGGTTGACGTCTTGGAAAAGCCATTCGATGCAAACAACTTGAGGGCAGCCAGAAGCAAGCGCTGGCGGGCTTGCGTGCCGTCGCTTCGTGGCGCCCGCGTGACGCGCGGGGGCGACTTCATGGAGGCGGCAGCCGGATCGCGGGTATTCATCGACCTGCGATATTAGCATAATTAAATCAATCGTTTGATTGAAGTCGAAGGTTTGAACAGACTGTTACAGGAAGATGAATTGGATATCAGCTCGAGTGGCGGTTCAGGTGTCAAACACCTTTGCCCAGACAGCCAGCCCCGTTCGCTGGTGTTTCGCCAGGCTGCCGTCTTCCACAAATGCGGGCGCTTCATCCAGCCGGGCCCGATGCTGAGCCTGGCGTAACTCGCGGTATGCGTTGGCGGCGTCAGCACCCAGTGGCGCTGGCAGCAGCCCACAGGATTGGGCCCGCTCCAGCAGCGCGATATTGCCGACATTGGGCGTCAATTCAGGATGGCGCGCACCTTGGGAAAGCACCAGGTACTGGACGGCAAACTCCACATCGACCATGCCGCCGGGACTGTGTTTTGCGTCGAACCTTCCGGGTTTGTCCTTGTGAGCGCCGCGGATCCGGTCGCGCATCGCGCTGATCTCCACCTTGAGTTCACTCGCGTCCCGCGGCGCCGCAATCACGGCTTGACGGATCACATCAAATCTGGCGAGCAGCTCGGGGGAGCCAAAAACACAACGCGCGCGCGTCATGGCCTGGTGCTCCCAGGTCCAGGCCGTGTTGCTGCCGCGTTGCAACTGGTAGCTGGTGAACGCCTCAAATGGCGATACCAGCAATCCTGCGTTGCCGTTGGGGCGAAGTGCCGTGTCGATTTCGTAGAGATCTCCTTCGCCAGTCTTGAGCGTCAACCAGTTGATCAGTTTGCGCACCAGACTGGCGTAGATTTCACCCGCGCGTTCATCGTCGTCTTCGTAAACAAATACGATGTCCAGGTCGCTGCCATATCCAAGCTCCTTGCCTCCGAGCTTGCCGTACGCGATGATGGCGATCTGCGGTGTCTCGCGGTGACGGTTTTTCAAACGCTCCCAACACCATTGCGTAGTCGTTTTCAGAACCGATTCGGCCAGTGCGCTGAGGTCATCGGCAACCTGTTCGACGCTTATCCGGCCCTCCACGTCCCGCGCCAGCGTGCGAAACACCTCGGCATGGCGGGCGCGCCTCAGCAGGTTCAGAAGCGCCTCCTCCCCATCCTCTGCGGCGCTTTTCAGCGCAGCGCGGCGCCGCAAAAGGTCGCGTTCGAAATTGGCCGCGCTGAAGCGCTCCTCATACAGCTGGTTGCCTGCCAACTCGTCCACTACCCCGGGGTGAGCCAACAGATAACGCGCCGGCCATCGCGCCGCCCCCAACATGCGCAGCAGCCGCTCGTGGACGACCGGGCGCTCCAGCAGCAACGCCAGGTAACTTTCACGTTTGAGCAGTGGCTCAACCCAATCCGCCAGACGGACTGCCGCCAGCTCGGTGACCAGGCCCGCATTCAACCATTGAACCGTGCGTGCCAGCAAATTGACCAGACGCTGGCGGGACTCGTCTGAAAGCGCCAATACGCGGGGGTGTTCGCGCCAGCCCAGCACCCTTTGGCGCAAGTCCGGTGGCATTTTGTCCAGCAGACTCTCAAAATCGGGTTTATCCGATGACAATTTATGGCAGACCTTCCCATTGCATGGCGCAGCGCTGCCACCAAGCAACGCGTCAAATTCCTGGGCCACAAATTCCCGGTGCAGATTGAGCTGGCTGAGAAACTGGCCGGTTTGCGGGAATCCCATCGTTTCGGAAATCCACGCCAGGTCGTCATCCCGCGTGGGCAAGACATGGGATTGCTGGTCGTCCAGGTACTGGATGCGGTGTTCAACCCGTCGCAAAAAATCGTAAGCGCTGGCAAGTCCTTCCGCCACGTCCGGGGGAAGCAATGCGGCATGCGCCAGGCGCTGCAATCCATTCAGCGTTGGTCGCGTGCGCAGTTCGGGGAATTGGCCACCCCTAACCACCTGCAACAGTTGCACGATGAATTCGATCTCACGAATACCGCCCCGCGACAGCTTGACGTCATTGGCCCGCTCCGGCCGGCCCGCACTGCGTTTGGCGGCGTGATCGCGGATTTGGCCATGCAAAACCCGGAGCGACTCAAAGACGCGGTAATCGAGGTAGCGACGGAAAACAAAGGGTTGCACCAAACTTCGAATTTCAAGGACTGGCCCGCTCGCCAACGCGTCACGCGGAACCACGACCCGGCTTTTGAGCCAGGCAAAGCGCTCCCACTCGCGCCCCTGAATCTGGAAATACTCTTCGAGCGCGCCAAGGGACAATGCCACGGGGCCGGAGTTCCCATTGGGCCGCAAAGCCAGGTCGATGCGGAACACAAAACCATGCTCAGTGGTGTCGCCAATCAAGCTGAACATGCCCTTGACGTATTTGGCAAAAAATTCCTGGTTGGATATTTTGCCCCGGCCGCCTTCCAGCCCGCTGGTCAGGCCATCGTGGTCATAGACATAAATCAGGTCGATGTCGCTTGACACATTGAGTTCGCGGGCGCCGAGTTTTCCCATGCCCAGAACCCAAATTCGCGCCTTCCCGCCCTCCGGAACCAACGGAGCGCCATGCATGGATTCAAGCGCATGGAGGGCATGCGCGTCAGCCAGATTCAGTGAAAAACTCGCCAACTCCGACATGCAGGAGACGACTTCAGCCAAGCTTGCATGCCCATTGCAATCAAGGTTCAGCAGGCGTTCAATTACAAGTTGCCGGGTGATACGAAGCGCTGCGCCGATGTCGTGCCCCTCGGCCGTCAGCCGTTTGTATGTTGCGCAGATTGCAGCGGCATTCGGTGTACCCGCATCGAGCCAGCCGATTTCAACCGCGTAGCGCCGCCGAATCCGGCTTGCGAAGCGGGAGTGGCTGGTGAGGTCCAGGTTTGCAGCCGGTTCACCGGGCGGGACAGAAGCCGAGGCCTGCGCGCGCTCCGGAAGATGGTCCGAAGCCGGGTCAGACTTCAAGGTGGAGGGGGATTCAATGAGGGTCATAATTCCTGACTCGTTTCCACCCGAAAATGCACGCCCTGCCACCCGTACCGTCGACGCTGCTGAAACTCGCCAGCGCTGTCGCGCGCTGGACGCTTGCACTGATGCTGACGGCCTGGCTCGTTCTGGCTGCGTTGTGGGGCACCTTGCATTGGGTCATTGTGCCGCGAATCGGCGAATTTCGCGTTGAGATAGAAACACGGGCCTCGGCGGCTTTGGGCCTGCAGGTCAAGATCGGTGAAATTGCCGCCCGTTCGGGCGGCCTGATCCCGTCGATTGAATTCAGTGACGTGAGATTGATGGACGCCCAGGGCCGGGCGGCGCTGGTGCTCGGGCGCGTGGTGGTGGCCATTTCACCGCAATCGGTCATGACTTTCGGTCTTGATCAACTCTATATTGACAGTCCCCAACTCGACGTGCGACGGCGTGCCGATGGGCGATTTGTGGTGGCTGGCCTGGTGCTGGCGGGTGGTGACACCCATGAAGACAACCGCCTGGCCGACTGGCTGTTCACGCAAAAGGAAGTGGTCATCAAAAATGGCCTGCTGCGCTGGACTGATGAGTTGAATTCCCAGGCGCCGCTCGAGGCGCGCCAGGTTGATTTCGTCTTGCGCAATGGATTTCGCAGCCACCAGATGCGCTTGGACGCGACACCCGATCCGCAGTTGGGTGATCGTTTCACCCTCACTGGAAAGTTCCGCCAACCCCTGCTGTCGCGCAGCAGCGGACTCTGGAAGGAATGGTCGGGTCAGCTGTACGCCAATTTTCAGCGGATTGACGTGGCGCGGCTCAGCCTTTACGCCAATGCCGGCATCCAGGTCGGCGAGGGCGCCGGCGCCATGCGCGCCTGGATCGACATTCAAAACGGCGCGGCCGCGCAAGCGGTGGCAGACGTGGCCCTGGCTGGTGTTAAAACCCAGCTCGGCAAACAATCAGCGGCGCTTGAATTGCACACCGTTTCAGGGCGCTTGGGTGGCCGCCTGAAGGCCGACGGGTTCGAATTCCACACCGAAGGTCTGCTCATGCAGCCAGAGGCCGGAAAATCGTGGCCCGCCGGGAACTTCAAGATCGAACAGAGCGGAAAAAAATATCAGCTGGAGGCGGACCAGGTCGATTTGGCCCTGTTGGCCCAACTGGCCGACCGTCTTCCAATCGGTGACGCCGTGCGCGCCCGCCTGACCGCAGTTGACCCAAAGGGCGTCGTTGACGGATTCCGCGCCAACTGGACCGGTGAACTTGACGCACCCGAAAAATATGACGTTCGTGGCAGAGTCAAGGGCCTGGCTTTGACTTCCAGCGGCCCCCGCATTCCGGGAGTCGTCGGGCTTTCTGCAATTTTTGAAATGACTGACGCGGGCGGCAAGGCCAGCCTTGACATGGTGAACGGCGTTGTTGATTTGCCAGGTTTTCTGGAGGAGTCGGGCGTTGCCCTGACGGAGCTGAAGGGAGACGTGGATTGGCGGGTGACGCCACAACACATTGCCGTGACTTCCAGCGCGATCCGGTTCAAAAATCAGGATGCCCAGGGTGAGGGTCAATTCAAGTGGCAAACCAGCGTGCCGAATTTGGCCCTGGGGCGGGGGCGATTTCCGGGAGTGCTTGACTTGCAGGCCACGATCAACCGGGTTGAGGGTGTCAGTCTATACCGCTATCTACCGGTGGCCATGTTGCCAGCCGTACGCGACTACGTCCGAAACGCGGTGCGAAAAGGCAGCGCCAGTGACGTGAAGCTCCGGCTCAAGGGCGATTTGTACGACATGCCTTTCCACACGGCCAAGCAGGGTGACTTCCGGATTTCGGCCCGCTTGGCCGATGTGGGGTTCGCGTTTGCGCCAGCCAGCATATTGCCGGCGGGTTCCTTGCCCTGGCCGGAGTTGACCCAGCTGGCCGGTGATTTTTTATTGGACCGCTTGCAGCTGCAGATCAAAAACGCCTCGGGTCGCCTGACGCCCAAGGCGGGCTTGCCGCCCTTGCAGATTTCCAAAGCCGAGGGGCAGATTCCCGACCTGTTGAAGTCACCGACGGTGATGGTTTCGGCAGAAGCCAAAGGGCCGCTGACGAGCATGCTGGCGCTGGTGAACGACTCGCCACTGCGAACACTGACGGGTGGGGCGTTGACAGAATTTGCCGCAACCGGCGCCGGCGATGCGCAGCTGAAACTGACTTTGCCACTGGGTGCCCTGGAGCGTACCCTGGTTCAGGGCGGCGTCACACTGACCGACGGTGAAGTCCGCCCTTCCACCAGCGCGCCGTTGTTGACGCGTGCCAAAGGCACAGTCAATTTCAACGAACGGGGCTTCAATATTCCAGCCCTCCAGGCGCGCCTGTTTGGCGGCGATGTGACAGTCCGCGGCGGGTCGCCCAATTTTGGCCGCGTAGAGGTCGCGGCGGCCGCTGGCGCAACGGCCGGTTCTGGCGCCCTGTTGAATGGTGTCGTGTTGCAGGTGCAGGGAAACCTCAACGCCCAAGCCCTGCGGCAAAGCAAAGAGCTCGGACTGGTGTCGCGTCTGGCGACACAGGCCACCGGATCTGCCGATTACAGCGCAGTGCTGAATTTGGGCCAGGGCCCGCCGGAACTGCTCGTCACCAGCAACCTGACTGGCATGGCACTGAACTTGCCGCCTCCGTTCGCCAAAAACGCCGAAAGCGTTCTGCCATTGCGCATCCAGATCAGCAACCGGCCCGACAAGGTTGGCACGGACGGCAGGAGTCCGGCGAACTTGCTCGATCTGATCCAGATCGATGTTCCCAAAATTGCTGCTTTCAGCTACGTGCGCGATGTTTCAGGTGAAATCGCCCGTGTGGTGTCCGGCAGCATCGCCATTGGGCTGGCTCCGGGTGAGGCGGTGCCGCTGCCTCCAGAAGGTGTCGTTGCCAACGTCAACCTGCCCAGCATTGATGTGGACGCGTGGGCCCAGGTTTTTACGCAGGCTTCAGGCGCGCCGGTTGCGGCCCTTTCCGGGGCGGGCGCTGCTGCGGGTGTGGCTCCCGACTCCGCACAAACGGCCCTCAACGCGGCGCTGGCTTATCTGCCAAGCGCGGTGGGGTTGCGGACCTCCGAGCTGGGCGTCGGCGGGCGCAAGTTCAGCCAGGTGGTGGTGGGTGCTTCGCGTGATGCACGCGTCTGGCGTGCCAATATTGAGTCATCAGAGTTGAATGGCTATGCCGAATACCGCCCGCCGGCGGGCGCAGTGTCCGGGCGGATTTTTGCGCGGCTGGCCCGCTTGATGCTGGCCCAGTCCTCAGCTAAAGATGTGGAAAACCTGCTGGACGAGCAACCCGCCACCATGCCGGCGCTCGATATCGTGGTGGACGATCTGGAATTGCGCGGAAAAAAGCTGGGCCGCGTTGAAGTCGAAGCCATCAACCGCGTCTCTGGCACGGCGCGCGAGTGGCGCCTGTCCAAGTTCAACGTGCAAATGCCGGAGGCCACATTCACCGCCACCGGCAACTGGGCGACTCTCAACGCGCTGGCGCCCGCAGCAAATGCCGTTGGCGCAAAGCCTGGCCCGGAGCGCAGGCGGACCGTGATGAATTTCAAGCTCGATGTTGAAGACTCTGGTGCTTTGTTATCCCGTTTTGGCATGAAAGACGTGATTCGGCAGGGTCGGGGCAAACTCGAAGGCCAGGTCGCGTGGATCGGCTCGCCGTTGGCGCTGGATTACCCCACGCTGGGTGGCGCATTCAACGTCAACATCGAATCTGGCCAGTTCCTCAAAGCCGACCCAGGCCTGGCCAAACTGCTTGGCGTGTTGAGCCTGCAGTCGTTGCCGAGGCGGCTGGCGCTGGATTTTCGCGACGTTTTCAGCGATGGGTTTTCTTTTGACTTCGTGCGTGGCGACGTGAAAATCGAGCAAGGCATCGCCACGACCAACAACCTGCAGATGAAAGGCGTGAATGCCGCCGTGCTGATGGAAGGCCGCGCCGATATCGCCCGTGAAACCCAGGACCTTCGCGTGGTGGTGGTGCCTGAAATCAACGCGGGCACGGCGTCGCTGATTGCAACCGTGATCAATCCGGCCATTGGGCTGGGCACCTTTCTGGCCCAGCTGATCCTGCGCCGCCCCTTGATCGAGACGGCGACCCAGGAGTTCCGTATTGACGGCACCTGGATTGACCCTCGCGTGGCCCGTGTGACCCGCAAGTCCGACGGCAGTGTTGACACCAGCACCGAGGTGCCGCGATGAACGTGGCAGCCATCCAGATGGTGTCCGGCGCCACGCCTGCATCGAACCTGGCCACTGCGCGGGCGCTGTTGGAACAAGCGGCCGGGCAAGGCGCCGAATTGGCCGTATTGCCCGAGTATTTTTGCATTCTGGGACGGCGCGACACCGACAAACTCGCCATCCAGGAGCGTTTTGGCGCGGGGCCGATCCAGGATTTCCTGGCGGCCACCGCCCAGCGGTTGGGCCTCTGGATCGCTGGCGGGACGTTGCCTCTGACCATTGATGGCGCGCTGGCCGTGGCGGGCCAGCCCGTTAAAGTCACCAACACGCTGCTGGTGTTCGCGCCAGACGGGCGGTGTGCCGCGCGCTACGACAAGATCCACCTGTTCCGTTTTGACAACGGTGTTGAGCGGTTCGACGAGTCCCGGGTGCTCGCGCCCGGGTCGAAACCCGTTGTGATGATGCTTCCTTCCCGGGACGGCCACGTCTGGCGTGTCGGCCTGAGTGTCTGTTACGACCTGCGTTTTCCGGAGTTGTACCGCGCGTATGCCCGCGACGGGGCAGATGTGCTGCTGGTTCCCAGCGCCTTCACCCATGTGACCGGACAAGCCCACTGGGAGGTCTTGCTGCGCGCGCGCGCCATTGAAAACCAGGCCTACGTTGTTGCCGCCGCCCAGGGCGGCGTGCACGAAAACGGGCGCGCGACCTGGGGCCACAGCCTGCTCGTCGACCCCTGGGGGACGGTGATGGCGCAACAGGCCGAAGGGCCCGGGCTGGTGTGTCGCGAATTGACGCTCGCCGGGCGGCACAGCGCGCGGGCCCAATTGCCGGCGCTGGACCATCGCGTGTTGTGAGCGCCAGACCAGACCTTCGCATCGCACTGCCACCCGTGGGTGCGCCGGCTTCCGTCGACGTGGACAACCAGCGTTTGGGCGGACGCCGGCGCGCGCTCTGGCTGTCGCTGGTGGCGCTGGTGGCCGTGCTGCTGGTGATGCTGGTCTGGCTGGCCGGACGTTACGAGGCCAGCCAGGTGCAGGACAAACTCGAACGCGACGCCGCCGAGGCCGTGACCGACATCCGCGCCGCCATGTCGCGCAACCTGCACAGCCTGCAGGCCCTGCAATACGGTGAGCCCGAGCCTGACGCCTGGACCACCGGCGCCGCCAGACTGCTGCGTGAACACCGCGAGATGGTGCGCCTGGAGTGGCGCGCCGCCGACCTCGGAGTGCGCGCCCACGTTGAATCGCCGTTTCACCCGCAAGCGTTTGAGCCGCTGGGCCGCGACATTGCATCGACCGACGTCTCACAGGCCTGTGTTGCCGCGCGCAAATATGGCGGCGCGGCCTACTCCAACAGCTATTTTGT
>JANNEZ010000369.1:0-2100 GCA_031379255.1 Rhodoferax sp.
CCATCGCCACCACCGGGCGCCCGTGCTGCGTGATGGTGACGTGTTCACGCTTGGCAATGTCCATCACCGCGCCAAAGCGTGTTTGCATCTCGCGGGAAGTGAAGATTTGGGGTTGCATGATTTGCGCCTATGTTGGGTATTTTATGAATTATAGGTGCAAAAAAAGCCCGACGTATCGGGCTTTGTTGGTTCTCCTGGCGAGATTAGACCTGGCGTTTGCGGGTCGCCGCGAATCCAATCAAACCAAGCGCAAATAAGGCGAGGGTTGACGGCTCAGGCACGTTGTTGACTTGCCCAAGCACACCACCTGCGATGAATTCGTTCAAACCTGGATATTGACCCTGCAAACTGGTCCAATTCAGGCGAACAAACCCGCCGGTTGCCAGGTTGGCGAAATCGACGCGCTCCTGCGCAGCGGTCTGGGCGCCAAAATTTGCCGCAACCACGGAGGATGTGAAAGAGGCATCAGTGCCCACTTCAACCGAAAAATCGGCAATGTTGTTGGCCGTTCCGGCGTTCATCCAATACAGGTAAATGCGATCCAGCGTGTAGGAGGCGCCCAGGTCAAACGTGATGCTTCCTCTGGCGTCGCCAAGCGAACCATGCCATCCGTTGGTGAGGCTCAGGTTGGTGAACCCGTCGATCACATTGGTGGACGTAACACCAGAGACGTAGTTGCCGCTCAAATCGGACTGGTCAATGGTGCGATCAGTGGTGTAAGGAGCGCCGAAGTTGGACGTCGCGGAAACTGCGGTTGCTTGAATGCCAACGGCGTTGGAGAGCAAGGCCGCAGAGGCATTGATCCCGCAAAGTGCAATTGCCAAAGGCAGAACAGTTTTGTAATTAAATTTCATGGGTCTTAAGGCGTAGAAACAAAAGTTACTGCTATCAAGCAAAAACAATGCCAACAAATTATTTTAAATAAATTCAATAAGTTACGGTAGTTTACTGGGGCAAGGATTTCTTTTCTGTAAGTAATTTCGACACCTCAATGAACGAGTGTGCGCAGCGTCGCGCTGTTTTACAGCGGTCTCGCGTTAAGGCTTTTGGGCCCGGGCTCGCGCTAGCGCCGCCGCCACCACTGCGCGTTTTTTCTCCAACAAGGCCGGGTCTGTGGTGCGGGAGTGGGCTGGCAAATCGCTGAGCTTGGCTTCCAGCTCAGACGCGTGGCGTGTCAACCGGTCGGCGTCTTGGCGTTTTAAGCGCTCACTTCTGGCTCCGTAACGTTCGCGCGCTTCATCCGCCAACGCTTGCGACCACGCCGCCCAGCCAGTGGCCCCTCCCGTGACGTTTTCCATCTGGATGCAATCCACCGGGCACACCGGCAAACACAAGGCGCAGCCGGTGCAATACGGCTCGATCACGGTGTGCATGCGTTTGTTGCTGCCCAAAATGGCATCGGTCGGGCAGGCGTCGATGCACAAGGTGCAGCCAATGCACCAGTTTTCGTCGATGACGGCGACGCAGCGCGGGGCCTCCACACCGTTTTCCGGGTTCAGCGGCAGGTGGGCGAGGGCGGGTTTGCCGGTGATGGCCGCCAGGCGGCGAATGCCTTCCTGGCCGCCGGGCGGGCATTGGTTGATGGGCGCGCTGCCTTGCTCAATGGTGTTGGCAATGGCATTTGCAATCGCGTTGGAATACGCGGCGCAATCCGGGTAGCCGCAACGGGTGCATTGGGTTTGCGGCAGCGCCGCCAGCACCTGTTGCGCCAGAAGCGTTACCGGCGGCAGTGCCACAGTAGCCTCGCCCGCTTCAGCGCAATAAACCGTTATGGCCGCCGGACTGCCCGAATCAGCTTGCCCGCGCGGAGCGCCGCGTTGCCGTGGATTTTGCTGGTGTTTTAGATTTTGATGAAATTTTAGACAAGGCCACAGGCTTTTTTGTAATCTTTTTTGTAGCAGTCTTTTCTATTTTTGCCTGACTTGATGCCTTTGGAGTCAAGTCGACATGATTTTCAAGAATAAATTTCTTGACTTGCGGGTACACGATGTCGCGCCAGCGTTTGCCGGAGAAGATGCCATAGTGGCCGGCGCCTTTGGCCTCGAGGTGGCTTTGGCGGGATTCGGGCACGCCGCTGCACAAGGCGTGCACGGCCTGGGT
>JANNEZ010000388.1:0-1542 GCA_031379255.1 Rhodoferax sp.
GTCGGCTGCGCAAGCGCAGGATGGCAACAAGTGAACAGCAGCCGCAAGCGGTCATCTTCGACGCCGGATTGATCGGCTGGCTGCGAATCGCCAGCGTCCCATTCGGGCGCTGCAATATCTGGGGGCTCGTCGGTATAGAGCGGCCCGCTTTGACGTCGGCGTAAAAGATCGAGCACGCGTCGCTGTGCGACCGTGGTGAGCCAGGCGGCAGGCACGGTCGGTAATCCCTGCGTCGGCCAGACTTCGATCGCCTTAGCGAATGCGTCCTGCAGCGCGTCTTCGGCGAGGTCAAAATCACCGAAGCGACGAATCAACCCCGCCAACACGCGGGCGCCTTCGCTGCGGCAAATGCTGTCGATGACGAGCGTCAGCATAGGCGATTACTGACGCTCGTGGACGGTTACAGTGTATCCGGCGTCAAGCCGACCGGCCGCACTTCGATTGAGCCGCCTTGCGCCGCCGGGCAACGCGCTGCCCACTTCACGGCATCAACAAGGTTAGGGACGTCAATCGTGTAATCGCCCCCAAGCTGTTCCTTCGTTTCGGCGAACGGGCCGTCGTTGGTTACCGTCTTGCCGTTTTTCACGCGAACGGTGGTCGCAGTCGACGTCGGCTTTAGCTCTGCGCCACCACGCAACACGCCTGCGGCACGCATGTCTTCGCCATACTGTTTGAACGCGGCGTACATTTGCTTTTGGGCTTCCGGATTATTTGCCATCATTGCGAAATTCTTTTCATCGCCGTAGATCAGGATCATGTATTGCATGGTCATTCCTTTGTGATTAGATTGCCCCGACGTCCGGGGTCACGGTGATGACGCAGTAGGGCTACCGATTTCGGCATGCGTTTAGAAAATATTTATTTGGCTTGGGACTACTCGAAATGATCGAATTTTTCGTCAGCGCCTGCGCCCGTCAGCAAACGCATTTATGTCGATTCTGAAATTAGTGTTATATAACAAAACAACCGCATCGCCAGGTGTGTCATCCATGGCGGCTCCTGGCGATGCATGCCCTAAGGAGCGCATGGATATTGGCTCACAGGGCATCGGCATTTGGTTTTAAATTAAGGAAGCGCTGATTTATTCCGAGTTCTAAGCGAGACAAGGCGCGAGTGAAAAATATCGACGCAGCATATGTTTGATATGTAAGGAGATATTTTTTGCGAGCAACGCAGTATCGCGACGAAATCGGAATAAATCAGAGCTTCCTTAACTGAGTTGCCGCTTAATTCGTGCAACCACGTTTTCACGGCCAATGAACTCTAACGTTACATCTAACGACGGCGTTTGCGTGCCCCCCGACACCGCGACGCGCAGGGGGATACCGATTTGACCTAGCTTTAGTTTGTGGGCTGCAAGGGTTTCCTTGAGCGCAACGTTAATCGCTTCTTTGTTCCACGCGATAGCCTGTAATTTTCCCACGAGCTCGGCGAGTACCGGCAATATTTCAGGCTTGAGATGTTCCGCGATCAATGCGTCGTTCGGCTGAACGTCGCGATAAAAATAGACGGCGCTGTCGGCTAAATTTTCCAAGGTTGTCG
>JANNEZ010000437.1:0-1845 GCA_031379255.1 Rhodoferax sp.
TGCGCCGCGAGTTGCAGCACGTTGACGGCACGCGCCTCGCAGGCGATGACTCCTTCGACAAAATCGTTGACGGCGCCCAGGCTGCCGGGGTCAGATAACGTGACGGGGTTGCCCAGGCTGTCGGTCAACACAGCACGTGCCTTCACACGGGTGGCGAGGGATATGGAAGTTGCGGCCCGCGCAGCAGCTCGTAGGCACGAGACACACGCAACACGCCCAGGTCGTCGAAACGCCGCCCGGCAATCTGCAGGCCTATTGGCAGGCCAGCCGAGGTGTAGCCGCAGTTGATCGACGCCGCCGGTTGTTCGGACATGTTGTAGGGCACCGTGAAAGCAATGTGCTCCAGCCCGCGCAGCGGGTCGTTGGTGGGTGACGGCAGCTCTGCGGCAAAGGCCGGGACTGGCGCGGTGGGCGAGATCACAAAATCAAAGGCGCTGCAGGCTTGCACCGTGGCCAGCCGCACCATGTAAGACTGGTGCGTCGCAGTAAAGACTTGCGGGCCAGACATGCTGGCCGCGCTGTCGGCCCATTGGCGGATATAGGGCAACACGGCGGCCTTTTTTTTTGGGGCCAGGGCATTGAGGTCGATGTGTGAACGCATGCGCCAGGCGTGGTCCAGGCCGTCGAGCATGGCGCGCGTCAGGAAGGGCTTCATCGGCGTGACGGTGGCGCCAGCCGCCTCGAATACCTTCGCCGCCGCTTCAATGGCCGCGCGGATTTCAGGCTCCACCGCAAGGCCGCATCCGGCGTCGAGCAAAAGCCCGATGTTCAGGCCGCGCAAAGTTTCAGCGCCTTGATCAAACGCGCCCCAGTCAATGGTTTGCGCCGGCAGGCTCATGCTGTCGCGCGCATCGGGCAACGAGAGCGCCTGCATCATCAAGGCCGAATCGGCCACCGTGCGTGTCATCGGGCCGGCGGCGCGCCCGGTGTAGGGAGGGTCAATGGGGATGCGGCCCAGGCTGGGTTTCAGGCTGAAAATGCCGCACCAGCCGGCCGGCAGGCGCAGCGAGCCGCCAATGTCGGTGCCAACGTGCAGCGGGCCGTAACCGGCAGCCGCCGCAGCGCCCGCGCCCGCGCTGGAGCCTCCCGGGCCTTTGCTCAGGTCCCAGGGGTTGCGCGCCAATGCGTGGAATGTGGAAAGCCCGCTGGACAACATGCCGTAATCGGGCATGGTGGTTTTGCTGACCAACACCGCGCCGGCTTCGCGCATGCGCGCAGCGGGCGGCGCGTCGGTGCGGGCCGGTGTGAGCGCAACGGCGGCAGAGCCCAAAGGTGTCGGGTCGCCCTGGGTGGCGATGTTGTCTTTGATGGTGACCGGCACGCCGTCCAGTGCCCCGCAGGGCGCGTTGTTCAGCCAGCGCGCTTCGGACGATTTGGCTTGTGCCAGCGCCAGCTCGGGCCGCAGCAGCCAGGTGGCGTGGATGTGCGGCTCCCAGCGCGCGATGTGATCCAGAACCGCCTGGGCGACTTCAACCGGGCTGAACGCGCGGGTCTTGTAGCCGCGCAGCAGCTCCTGCGCGCCCAACTCGTGCAGATGCAAGCCTAACTCCAGTGGATTGAAGCCAGGTCGTTGACAAAAATCGGCATGTCTTTCCACAGGCCTTTGAGGTTCTTGTCAGCCAGCGTGATCCACTGCGGCTGGTACAGGAAGGCGTGCACCGCCTCGTTGGCCAACATGCGCTGGGCGTCGCCAAGCAGTTTGGCGCGGTCGGCCGGGCGCGGCGTGTTCTTGATCTTGTCAAACAGCGTGTTGAACGCGGGGGATTCGTAGTTCCAGTAATAACCCGGCTTGGCGAAATTGCCCAGGTCAAACGGCTCCACGTGCGAGATGATGGTCAGGTCGTA
>JANNEZ010000449.1:0-4852 GCA_031379255.1 Rhodoferax sp.
CCAGCGGCAGGTCTACCAACTCCAGCAAAGGCAACCACCGCTGCCACGCGTCACCTGGGAGCGCCGCAAGCAGACGGTTCTTGATGGGATTGGAAGCAGGCGTGTTCACAGGTTTCCAGGGCACAGGGGGCAGCGAATAAAACGCAGAGCCAATTGACCTTGGGCCTGTGTCACGCTGGATTGTAGGGACACGGGCACGCAGTGTCGCCACGGTGACCCTGCCGCAGAAGAAGGGCAAAGTTTCGAGGACCTGCACTGGGAACAACCCTATCAAGTTTTTGGCCGTGTCACGCTATAAACGGTGATTCGAAAAACAGGAGTGACAGTGCAGTTTTTACAGCTGGTGATCAGCGGCATCGCACAAGGGTGTATTTACGGACTGATCGCGTTGGGCTTTGTATTGATCTACAAGGCCACCGAAACCGTGAGTTTTGCGCAGGGCGAGTTGATGATGCTGGGCGCATTTGGCGGCCTGGCGTGCATGACGATGCTCGGTTTCCCTTTTTGGCTGGCGGTCATTTGCTCGATTGCGGCCATGGCCGTGTTTGGCGTATTGCTTGAGCGCGCGGTGATCCGCCCGATTCTTGGCCAGCCCGCGTTTTCCATCGTCATGCTGACAATTGGCATTGGTTACATCGCGCGCGGTCTGATCACAATGATTCCGGCCATCGGCACCGAAACCCACACCATGCCGGTTCCGTACAAGGACCAGATCTGGAAGGTGGGCGGGCTGGTGCTCAACGTCGAGCAAATGGTGGTCATCCTGGCGACAGCGGTTCTGTGCGGCTTGCTGTTTGCCCTGTTCCGCTACAGCAAGCTCGGCATAGCCATGCAAGCGTCCTCCCAAAACCAGCTGGCTGCTTATTACATGGGCATCCCGGTGAAGGCGCTCAATGGCATTGCCTGGGGCCTGGCGGCTGCGGTGGCCGCTGTCGCCGGGCTGCTGCTGGCACCGATCACCTTTGTACATGCCAACATGGGATTCATCGGATTGAAAGCCTATACGGCGGCGGTGGAGGGCGGTATTGGCAGCCTCCCGGGGGCCATTGTGGGCGGCTTGATCATCGGCATCATTGAGTCACTCTCGGGCTTCTATTTGCCCGATGGCTTCAAGGACACAGCGGCCTACATCATGGTGTTGATCATGCTGATGGTGAAACCCAACGGGCTGTTTGGCGGCAACCTCAGGAAAAAAGTTTAATGCGCTTCATCTTCAAGACAGATTACGCGCAAGACATCAAACTTGCAAAACATGGCGGCCACACCTTTTGGTACAGCGCCCTCCTGATCGCCCTGGTGGCGGCGCCATGGGTTGTCGCCGAATACTGGTTGGCACAGCTCACCTTCGTGATGATTTACGCCATCGCCGGTTTGGGCTTGATGCTGCTGGCAGGGTTCACTGGTCTGTTTTCGCTCGGCCACGCCGCCTTTCTGGGTGTGGGCGCCTACACCCAGGCAGTGCTGACCAACGCGGGCGTGCCTTTCCCCATTGCCCTGGCGGGCGCGGCGGCTTTGTCGGCAGCGGTTGGTTTTGTGGTCGGCTTGCCGGCGCTGCGTGTCAAGGGCATTTACCTCGGCATGGCGACGCTGTCGTTTGGCTTTATCGTTGAAGAAGTGCTGGCGCGCTGGGAATCGGTCACCGGCGGGAACGCCGGCAAACACATCAAGGCCCCCGATCTTTTTGGCTGGACACTGGATACCGGCGACGAGTTCTACTTTCTCTGCCTGGTGATAACCGTCATCTCCACGCTCGCCATACTGAACCTGTTGCGGGCGCCTACCGGCAGGGCCTTTGTGGCGATCCGTGATTCCGAAATCTCCGCGCAGAGCATGGGCATCCAGCTATCCTATTACAAAACATTGTCGTTTGCCATATCTGCGTCATTGGCAGGCGTGGCGGGCGCCCTCTACGCCCACAAGCTGCAATTCATTTCTCCGGAGCAGTTCAACATCCTCCAGTCGATCGATATGCTGCTCATGATTGTGATTGGTGGCCTGGGCTCGGTTCATGGCGCGTTCCTGGGCGCGATCTTTTTAATCACCATGCCCCAGGTCATCGCCTTGTCAAAGGACTATTTGCCGGCGGCCATCGGCCAGGCCCCTGGTTTGCAAGGCCTGGTCTATGGCGTGGTTCTGGTGGCGTTTGTGCTGTTTGAGCCGCTGGGCCTGTACGGCCGGTGGTTGAAGGTGCGCACCTACCTGCAATTGTTCCCGTTCTACCGCAAGGGCATGTTCAAACGACAAAAATCGTTCCAGAAATCGGACAGGTTGAAATGACCGACACGCTTCTCTCCGCAAAAAACCTGGGCATGCGTTTCGGAGGCCTGCAAGCCGTCAACAACGTCAGTTTTGATGTCCAGCAGGGCGAGGTGTTCACGCTGATTGGGCCCAATGGCGCGGGCAAAACCACGGTGTTCAACCTGATCAGCCGCTTCTATACGCCGACCGCCGGTGAAATCACCTTTCAGGGCCAAACGCTCACCGCCCAACCCGCGCACAAGATCGCCTCCATGGGCATCGCCCGCACATTTCAGAACATCGAGCTGTTTGAAAACGCGTCGGTGTTGCACAACCTGCTGATCGGTCGCCATACACACCGCAAATCGGGCCTTTGGCAAGACCTGTTTTTCACCTCCACCGCGAGGGAAGCGGAAATCAAGGCGCGCCAGAAGGCCGAGGAAGTGATCGATCTGCTTGATTTGCAGCACCACCGGGACTCCCACGTGGCGGGCCTGCCTTATGGCGTGCGCAAGGTTGTCGAGCTGGCGCGGGCTTTGTGCGCCGAACCCAAGCTGCTGCTGCTGGACGAGCCCTCCAGCGGCTTGAACGTGGAAGAAACCGAAGACATGGCCTTCTGGATCGCCGATAACAAGAACGAGCTGGGCATCACCGTGCTGATGGTCGAACACGACATGAGCCTGGTCAGCAAGGTGTCAGACCGCGTGCTGGCGATGAACCAGGGCGAGATGCTGGCCATGGGCACGCCGCGCGAGGTGCAGAACGACCCGGGCGTGATCGAGGCCTATCTGGGCACAGTGGACGATGTGTCGTCTTTGCGGAGGGCGAGCGGCGACGGGCCGCCCCCGAGCGCGAAGGCCTCCTCGGGGGGAAGCGCAGCACACGAAGTGGCAAGCGTGGGGGCAGTTTCATCATGAGCGCAGATTTCGCCAATCAGCCGGTGGTGCTGAATCTGCTCAACGTCGAAAGCGCCTATGGCCCGATCAAAGCCATCCGCGGCGTCAGCCTGAGGGTGCGCAAAGGCGAGATCGCCACCGTGCTGGGGTCCAATGGCGCGGGCAAAACAACCATCCTCAAGACCATCTCGGGCATCATCGACCCGCGCAAGGGTTCGATCGAATTCAAGGGTGAAGACATCACGGCGCGCGACCCGGCGCACATCGTCCAGCGCGGCCTGAGTCATGTGCCGGAGGGGCGTGAGGTATTCGCGCTGCTGAGCGTGCGCGACAACCTGGCCATGGGCGCCTACACCCGCAAAGACCGCGACACGGTGGCCAAAGATCTGGAAGCGGTTTATGGCTATTTTCCGATACTGAAAGAGCGCGCCACCCAGGACGCCGGTCTGCTTTCGGGCGGTCAGCAGCAAATGCTGTCGATCTCGCGCGCGCTGATGGCCAACCCCGAACTCATCCTGCTGGATGAACCCAGCCTGGGGCTGTCGCCGAAGCTCACCAAGGAGATCTTCGAGATCGTGGTGCGCATCAACCGCGAACGCGGCACCACCATCCTGCTGGTCGAGCAAAACGCCAACATGGCGCTGAACGCCTCCGACTACGGCTACGTGCTGGAAAACGGCCGGATCGTCATGGAAGACACCTGCGCCCGCCTGCGGGAGAAAGACGACGTCAAGGAGTTCTTCCTCGGCATGAAGGAAGAAGGCCAGCGGTCGGAGCGGCGCTGGAAGAAAAAGAAAAATTGGAGGTAGTCCTGGTATGAGCAACTTATGGACCTTGACCCAGGCGCATTTCAGCGAAGAAATTCTCACGCCCGGTGAGACCATTCCTCAGATGTTCTGGAGTGCCGTGGCCAAACGCGGCGACAACATCTGGATGCGCCAAAAAGAACTCGGCATCTGGCGCAGTTGGTCCTGGAACCAGGCGGCAGTGGCTGTTCGGGAAATTGGCGGCGGGCTCCTGAGCTTGGGCCTGCAACCAGGTGAGTGTGCCGCCATCCTGTCCAACACCGTGGTCGAATGGGTTCTGTGCGATCTGGCCATTTTGAGCGCCGCAGGTGTCACCAACGGCATTTATCCAACTGATGCGGCCAGCCAGGTGCATTACCTGTGTGAAGACTCCTCCACCACAATCCTGTTTGTGGAAGACGACGAGCAACTTGATAAAGCCCTGGAAGTCCGCAGCCAGTTGCCCAAGCTGCGCAAGGTGATCGTGCTGGATATGGAAGGACTCCATGCCGTTGACGACCCGGACGTGATGTCGCTGGACGCCCTGCGAAAACTTGGGCGCGAGTTCAACACGCAAAACCCCGGACTGCTGGACCAACGCGCCAGTTTGCGCAAGCCCGAAGATCTGGCCATTCTGGTTTACACCTCGGGCACCACCGGGAAACCCAAGGGGGCGATGCAAAGCCACGGCGGGCTGGTGTTTGCCGCGCGTCAGGCTGCCGCATCACTTCCCCAGACAGAAAACGACGAACGCATGTGTTTTCTGCCACTTTGCCATATCGCTGAGCGGGTAATTGGCGAATACACCTCGGTCTATACGGGTTGCCTGCTCAATTTTGTCGAAAACCCCGAGACCATCCCTGAAAACGTGCGCGAAATCGCCCCGCATTTCCTGTTTGCCGTGCCCCGGGTTTGGGAGAAGTTTTATTCCGG